>JAZDOU010000008.1:0-7880 GCA_043798385.1 Pseudomonadota bacterium | reverse complement strand
CGGCTATGGTGAGAAGGGTATCTCTACTCTGATTTTACGAGAAGGGGTAATTGGTTTCTCGTATTTTTTAAATGGGGACAGAGTGGGGACAAAATACGAAAAGTGCCAAGGGGTCTAAAAAAGAAAAGGGACTTAAAGTCGCCAATATCTTTAAGTCCCTATTTTATTTGTTATTTTTGGTGCCTGGGGCCGGAATCGAACCGGCACAGCCACGAGGACCGAGGGATTTTAAGTCCCTTGCGTCTACCAGTTCCGCCACCCAGGCACCTGCCTTTCTTTTTAATGGATTTCGGAAAATTTTTCAATGTAAATTTGTCAAACCCGGCTTCTCAACAACCTTTTTTTAAGGCTGCCCATGACCTCATTGATCTCTTTGATGCCCAACCAACGGATCAAAACAAAATAAATCAGCCCCGATAAGCCGATGACCAGGAACAATGAGAGTATTTGTTCCACCAGCCCCTTTTGGTTCAGAATCAAGCCTATTCCGTTATAAAGTCCCAGGGCCACCAGGCCCATGGCCAGTGAAGCCAGGATGATCTTGATCAGAGAGGTCAAGAGATAGCGCAGATTATACCCCCCTACTTTTCCGTACAGAACGGCACTTAAAAAAATAAAGTTAAAGATCATGGTAATCGAAGTGGAAAAGGCAATGGCCTTGTGCTGGAAGGCTTCCAGAGTGAAAGAAATAACGATGATGTTGGAGACCACGGCCAGGAAACTGGCTATGACCGGATATTTGGTGTCTTTAAGGGCATAAAAGACCGGCACGGTGATCTTGATGGAAGAGTAGGCAAAAAGGCCGATGGCATAATAGGACAGGGCCTCGGCGGTATGGATGGTATCCGCGGCATTGAAACGGCCGTGTTCAAAGATAAGGCGGATAATCGGTTCGGCCAGAAAGGCCAGGCCGAAGGAAGCCGGAATGGTCAAGAGAAAGGCCATGGTCAACGAAGAGACATAAGTGGATTTCAAGGCCCCCATATCCCCCTGAGAGACCTGACGGGCAATAACCGGTAAGGTGGCGATGGAGATGGCCACCCCGAAGATGCCGATTGGAAACTGCATTAACCGAAAGGCATAGTTTAGCCAGGAGACGCTTCCTTCGGCACAGCGGGCGGCAAAATTGGTATTAATAAAGATATTAATCTGGGTCGCTGATAGTCCGATCACCGCCGGAATCATCAGGATCATGATCCGGCGCAACCCGTCGTCTTTGAGATTTAGATGCGGACGCCATCTAAATCCACATCTCTTCAAAGAGGGCAACTGGATGGCTAATTGTAAGAACCCTCCCAGCAAGGTCCCGATAGCCATACCCACAATCGGAGGCTGACCAAAGGCCGGGACCCACCAGGCCAGTAAAACACCCCCCACGATCGAACCCAAATTAAAAAAGGTGGAGGCCATGGCGGGTATGAAAAACCGGCCCTTGGTATTCAATATCCCCATGACCACGGCGGCCATTGAGATCAGGACCAGGAAGGGAAACATGATGTTGGTCAAAAGCCTGGTCAGAGCGATCTTGCCGGCCACCCGACCAAAATCAGGGGCCATGATCCGGATGATTTCTTCAGAAAAAACCATCCCCAGGAGGGTGATCAGGGAAAGGAGCAGGGTCAGACACAGGAGGACATTGTTGGCCAGCCGCCAGGTGGCCTCCGGCCCTTTTTTGTGATCAAAATCCGTAAAGACGGTCACAAAGGCCGCCGAGAGAGCCCCTTCGGCAAACAGGTCCCGCAGGAGATTGGGGATCCGGAAGGCCACCACAAAGGCATCCATATGGGTCCCGGCCCCGAACAGGCCGGCCATGACCTGTTCCCGGATCAGGCCTAAAATGCGGGACGAAAAAACCGCCAGGCCGACGGACCCGGCCGATTTGGCCACCTGGGTGGTGGTTGGGGAAGACGGTTGGCCTTCCATTTCAGAGCCCTTCCAGGAGATCTCGGACATTCTGTCTTAGCCGATCGGAGAGGTTAATGGACCCCTCATAGGAAAAAGGAATGGGCAGCTTCCCTATCCAGGAATCCAATGAGACCGTACCGGTAAGACGGTAATGCAGATCCCGGTTAAAAAGGTCCTGGTTGCTTAAGGGCTCAAGATCTTTAAATCGAACCTCGGCTGGAATGGTGATCGAGGTGGTTCCCAGGGCCGGGATTTCAAAGGGCTGTTCCGATTCTCCGGTCACCACCCGCTGTCCTTCCATCTCCAATTGATAGCGGTACCCGGAAAAGCGGCTTTTGCTTTCATTGGGATTCCGGATCTCCAAAACTCCCTCCAGGGAAACACCTTCCGGATGGATTTGTAAGATCCGTACTTCTTTCAATTCAAATTCGGGCTCCTTGATGGCCTGGACGGAAGAACAGGTCCCCATGATGCCAAAAAGGAAAAAGAAAGACAGGGTAAGATATTTTCCCCTCAGGGAGATCCTTGGGTTCATGAAAGAGATGCACTATGAATGGGTTCAAGGAATCGAGGATTCAAGGGGGCTAAAAGCGGTTTACTTAAATCGTTGGTCCCTTGAATCCTTGGAGCTATTGATGGTCGGGGCGAGAGGATTTGAACCTCCGACCCCCTGCGCCCAAGGCAGGTGCGCTATCCAGGCTGCGCTACGCCCCGACAGATAGTGTTTATCATAAACCCTTGATAAAGACAAGGGGAAGATGGTCGATGCTGGATGCTGGATGCTGGATACTGGATGCTGGATGTAAAATTATTGGTTTTAAACTGATTCAGGTGCCTTCCTTTTCATCCCTTATCCAAACCAGACGCCTGCCCAAGGGATAAAAGATGAGGCCGCATCTTTTCCAGGGCCAGGGCTCTATGACTGATCCGGTTCTTGAAATCCAAAGGAAGTTCGGCCATCGTCTTTTGAAGGGCCGGCAAATAAAAAACCGGATCATACCCGAAGCCCTGAAGGCCTTTTGGGGCCCGGGTAATACGCCCTTCACAGATCCCCCCGGTCTGAAACCAATCACCTGAAGGGCAATGCAGGATTAAAACACAGACAAAACGGGCCTTCCGTTCGGCCTCCGGAACCTCTTTCAGCAAGGCCAGGAGCTTTTCATTGTTTTCCCGATCAGTGGCCCGAGACCCGGCGAAACGAGCCGAAAGGATCCCGGGGGCCCCCTGTAAAAAATCGACTTCCAGGCCTGAATCATCGGCCAGCACCGGCAAGTTGAGGCTTTTTGATATGGTCTGGGCTTTTTTAAAGGCGTTTTCCAGAAAGGAAGCCCCGTCCTCAATGATTTCCGGGAGGTCTGGAAAATCGTTTAGAGATTGGCAGGTCAGGGAAGGAATGGCCAGAGACGTTTCGATTTCCCTAATTTTCCCAGGGTTTTTGGAAGCCAGAACCAGGATCATGGATTTGGGTTGAGAACCTTTTGTTGAATAGCCGTTAGTTTGTCGATACCCTGGGCGGCCAGAGACATCATGTTCTCAAAAACGTCTTTGGAAAAGGGACGCCCTTCGGCCGTTCCCTGGATCTCAATAAACTGTCCCTGGCCGGTCATGACGAAATTACAGTCCACCTCCGCTTTGGAATCTTCCTCATAATTCAGGTCCAGACAAATTTGCTCCTCCACGACCCCAACGCTGATAGCCGCCACGGAATCGATCAGGGGGTCACGGGGGATGGAAACCTGTTTCCGAAGGTACTCGACGGCATCTCGCGAAGCCACATAGGCCCCGGTAATCGAGGCCGTTCTGGTGCCTCCATCGGCTTGAATCACATCGCAATCAATCCAGAAGGTCCGCTCCCCGATCAAACTCAGGTCCATCACGGCCCGCAAAGAACGGCCGATCAAACGCTGGATTTCATGCGTGCGGCCACCAACCCGGCCCTGAGTGGATTCTCGGGTGGTTCGAGTCTTGGTGGACCGGGGCAGCATGGAGTATTCGGCCGTAACCCATCCCCGGCCGCTATTTCTCAAAAAGGGGGGGACCCTTTCTTCCAGAGAGGCCGTGCAGATAACCCTGGTCTCTCCCAGTTGAATCAGGACCGAACCTTCGGCGTTTTTGATATAGTTTCGGATGATACGGACCGGACGTAATTCTTCAGCCTTTCGGCCATTCATGCGCATACCTCAAATCTCCTTAGTGCTCATCCGGAAAAGAGTCGGATGAGAGCTGGTAGTGTTACTCCCTGATGTCCCCCCCAAGGGAGGTGATAATCGTTATTTCCCAGGAATTGGTTAAAGTGTGAAAACTAATCATGGTCTTGGTCGCCTGTCAAGATAATTATTAAAAAGCCTCTTGACATTTTGAAGGTTACCGTTAAGTTAAAGGGTAAACCGAGGAGAAATCATGACTGACTCATTAAACCCGCTTTCCCCCTTTGATCGTCCGGAAATAAATTCTCTGATCTTCTTCCCCCGGCCTGATCCCGGCTTCTCTCCCCCGGCTGGGGCGGAAGATCGTTTTATTCCGGTGGCCCCGGATATCAGTCTTGGGGTCCGTTTTTTTCTTTCCCATCCCGATGGCCCCCATCTCTTGTTTTTTCATGGCAATGGAGAAATTGCCTCCGACTACGATGAGGCCGGTCCCCTTTACGATCAATTAGGCCTAAGCCTATTAGCCCTGGACTACCGGGGATACGGAAAGAGCCAGGGGACCCCTTCGGTCGGCAACCTTCTGACGGACGCCTTGACCGCATTCGATCTCGTTTATGAATCGATTAGGGGACAGGGGCGACAAGGACCTTTTATTATCATGGGTCGATCCCTGGGAAGTGCCCCGGCCATGGAGATCGCCTCGAAACGGTTGGAAAAGATAGCCGGACTGATTATTGAAAGCGGCTTTGCCAGCTCCCTCCCTCTCTTGAAACTGATCGGGATACCGGTTGAACGGCTGGGGCTCCAGGAAAAGGAGGGGTTTCAAAATGTTCCCAAGATTTCTCAGATCACCAAACCCACTCTTATCCTCCACGCTCAATTTGATGAATTGATCCCCCTGAAAGAGGCCGATATCTTGTTGGAAAATTCAGGGGCCGGACGGAAGGAATTGGTCATTATCCCTGGGGCCGGCCATAACGACATTATCCTCCGTTGCGGCCGGGCATATTTTGAAACCATCGCCCGTTTTGCCAACAGTCTGAAACCCCGCGGCAAGGATTGACCGAAAATTTTACTGCGACCGGATTTACAGCAGGGCTGAAAACAAAAATCTTTGAATCCTGTTTATCGTATCAAAGAAAGAAGAAGAGAAAAATAAAAAAGGCTGTGGAAAATAGTCCCATCCCTTTCCACAGCCTTTTCCAAATCAGTGAATCCTTATTCGGCTTTTGTTACATTGGAGGCCTGGAGTCCTTTGGGACCCTGAGTTACCTCAAATTCAACCCTTTCCCCTTCCTGCAAAGTGCGAAATCCATCACCTTGAATGGCTGAAAAATGAACAAACACGTCACTCCCGTCATCCTGGGAAATAAAGCCATACCCTTTTCGGTCGCTGAACCATTTGACCTGGCCTTTGGCCATTACAACTCACCCCCTCTCCACCAAGACATTTAAGTTGTAACAGCTTCCGGCCGGAAAGAACCAGACAAACGAACTTCTCTCCTGGTTACTGCGATTTTCACGTACCACAACTCTGTACAACTTTGGAATGATAAAACGGTCTTAACTGCAAAGTCAAGAAAAAATAACGCCACCCAGACCTCACCCGCTGCGCTTAGGAACGCCATCGATCAAGGGAAGAGGCTTAGAGAATTCGTCTCTTTAACATTTAACCCTTTGAACCCTTGTCCATCAGGATCGAATAATACTGGATAAAATACAACAACCCGGACCAGAGCGTTAGAATCAAGGCGATCCAAAGTAACAGCTCCCCCCAAAAATGAAAATCGATCGAAAAATAAGGGTAATGGATCATCAGGGGGATTAAGGCCAGGGCCTGAAAAAAGGTCTTATATTTTCCCCACCAGGAAGAGGCCAGGATGTGTCCTTTGGCGGCCAACATGGCGCGCAGCCAGGTTACGGCAATCTCTCTCCCAATAATCAAAATCCCCATCCAGGCCTCAACCCGATCTACTCCGATAAGCATGATCAAGGAACATCCGATAAGCAGCTTGTCCGCCAGGGGATCTAAGATCTTTCCAAATTGGGTGACTAAATTTTTCTTTCGGGCGATAAAACCATCCAGCCAATCGGTAACAAACGCTAAGGAAAAGATTACGGCGGCCCACAGAGAGGAATTCGGTTTGCCTGATTGCAGGGGAATTAAGACAAAGGGAATACAGATGATGCGCACGAAAGTGAGGTAATTAGAGATATTCAAAATGGGGGGATTGGCGGGAGACATTAAAAAACCTTGTATTAATGGGTTGAAAGGAATTGACCTTTGAGGCGGCTATAGATCTGCATCACCTTTTGGACATAGGTTCGGGTTTCCGGGTAAGGGGGGATTCCTCGATGGAGATTCACTTTCTCCGGCCCGGCATTATAGGCCGCCAGGGCCAGGGTCATATCCTGATGATACAGATCCAACAGGTATCTCAAGTAGCGGGCACCGCCAACGATATTGTCTCTCGGGCTGAAGGGATCGAATACCTGAAGGTCTCTGGCGGTTTGCGGCATGAGCTGCATCAATCCCTGGGCCCCCTTTGGAGAAATGGCCTGGGGATTGAAATTTGATTCCACATGAATGACGGCCTGAATGAGTTTTGGGTCAATCCCGAAATAGTGAGAGGCCTCGTCAATATGATTGGTGAGAAGCGAGGGGGTACATGACTGGGAACCTTTTGAATAGAGGGCTTTTCGATAGTCCTTGAAGGGAGGTGCAGACCGGCCCTTCAGGGGATCTTTATAAAATAGCTGGTACTTGGATTCAGTGGGAACATTGGTAAAATGGACGATACCATTTTCATCCTGATAGCGATAAATATCGGCTAAAACCGGACTCACTAACCCCAAGCCCCCGGAAACCAGGGAAAGAAAAAAAATGATCAGCAGGATTTTAATCGTCGGGACGGTTTGGGCCATGGATTATTTTATTTCTTTTGAGGAATTTTTTTCCAATCATCCAAAAATTTCTGAATCCCACTATCGGTCAGGGGGTGGTGGGCCAACTGCAAAAGGACCTTATAGGGTATGGTTGCGATATCGGCCCCCATCAAGGCGGCAGTTAAGACATGAACCGGATGACGAATGGAGGCAACGATAATCTCTGTTTCAAAGCCGTAATTATTAAAAATAGTCACAATCTGGCCGACTATTTCCATCCCGTCTTGAGAAATATCGTCTAAGCGGCCCACAAAAGGGCTGACATAGGTGGCGCCGGCCTTGGCCGCCAGCAGAGCCTGAATCGGTGAAAAAATCAAGGTCACATTGGTGGGAATCTCCAAGGCGGACAGTTTCTTGACCGCCTTTAAGCCTTCCGGGGTCATGGGAATCTTGACACAAATATTTTTATGAATCTTGGCCAGGGATTGGGCCTCTTTGATCATTTCAACTGCGGTTTCAGAGATGACCTCGGCACTGACCGGCCCATCAACCGCCTGGCAGATCTTTTTGATCAACTCTCTGGGTTTCTCTTTTTCCTTAGACAGCAGGGAGGGGTTGGTGGTGACTCCATCCACAAGACCAAGGGATACTGCCGCTTCAATTTCTTTCAAATTAGCCGTATCAATAAAAAATTTCATCAGGAATCCTTTCCAGTCAGGCCCCTTACTCAAATCAAGGCCTTTACTTTTGATGGCTTCGTAAAAAGTCAGAGTTCATCCACAAGACGTTCCGGGGTCTGAATTTCAATGGTTGTCCATCTTCGACTCTGAGTTTCTTTGCCGGGCCAAATTTTTAATTTTTTACCTTCAGCAGGCCTACACCCAGGCTTGAAATAGGCTTCGGAAGATGCCCTGCCGGAGTCAAGTTAGTCATTGGGCCGGG
>JAZDOU010000509.1:0-2458 GCA_043798385.1 Pseudomonadota bacterium | reverse complement strand
GTCAGACCGGTAGTATGCTCGACTTTTTTGGAATATTCCTGAACAACCTGAAAGACCCTTCTTAAATTATCAATGGCGTCGGCTATTAATTCTGCTTGGTTCATTTTTTCCTTTTTAAAAAATAAAGCCCTTCTCCCAATTAATACCAAAAACCCTTGACATCACTTTTGAGCTATAATAATTTGTGTACCAATAATTTCAATAAAAATCAAGAACCATTCTTAAGATAGTCGAAACGTTACCTCGATGTTGCAAAAGTTTGGGAGGCAGCGGAGGGATTGTTACCCCTATCTTTTTCATTGGAGTGACATCCGGAAGTCTTTTTGCCCAAATCTGGGGCCTGGATTCAGCCACCTTTTCAGCCATTGGAATGGTGGCCCTGCTGGCCGGAGCGGCCAATACCCCTATTGCCGCCAGCATCATGGCCGTGGAACTCTTCGGACCCAAAATCGCCCCCTACGCCGCCGTGGCCTGCGTCATCAGCTTCCTGATGACCGGACACCGCAGTGTTTATCCCTCCCAGATTTTGTCGGTTACCAAGTCACCTTCTTTTGAATTGGAGATCGGCGACGATATAGAAAGCACCCAGGTCCGCTTTAAACCCAGGAAGAAGAGTCTGATAGGTGCCTGTCTGCTGGCCTATGAGTCTCTGAAAGACAAAAAAAACCAGAAAAAGGACAAACCGGATATTTGAAATTCTTGGCCATCCGTATTCGAACCGGGTTAAACCAGCCTTATAATATTCACCAGGTGTTCTAAAAAAACGTTTACTTCATTCTGGTTTTTTAAATAATAATCCGAGGCTGGATTTCTGCCGATGGATATGGAAATCCCTTTCCCCCGGAGGACCCGATAGGCATCCTCGTCGGTGATATCATCACCGATATAAATGGAATGGCTGTCCGATTTCGAGGTCTTCCGGATCAATGTGACGGCATCTCCTTTATTCCAGGCTGTCAGGGGCCTTATTTCAAAAACCTTTTTCCCCTTGGTGATGCGAAATTCCTCTTGGAATCCCTGGGCGGTTTTCCAGAAAAGGTCATAAAAATCCCCCAGATCATCTTCGGCGACTTTCCGAAAATGGACACTGGCCGTAATCCCTTTTTCCTCCACCAAAACGCCCGGGATGGAAGACAAGGCCTCCTTTAGAAGGTCCAAAAATGCCAGCAGCCGCTCCTGATTTGAATCCGGCAGGTGCGTGACCTGAACGGTATTCCGGTCGCATATCTCGGCCCCGTGATTCCCGACATACAGGATATCCGTCAGGTCTACCATTCTTTTCAAGTCCGCCAGGCCCCGGCCGCTTATGATGACCAGCTTAACCGATTCCTTCAAGATTCTCAGAAGAGAGCGGGTTTCCTCGGATAAAACCGCCTGGTCCGGTGTTTCCACGATGGGAGTCAGGGTGCCGTCATAATCCAGGAACAAAATGACCTGTTTTCCGGAAAGGGTCTCCTGGATCCGGGGGAGATGGTTAAATAAATAATCCTCTTCTTTTGCCTTGCAGGCCGATAAGGCTTTCATTTCCTGCAGGAAGTCATTGATCCATTTGTAGATATCCTCTCCTTTGACCTGGGTTCGCAAGGTCAACATTCTCCCCTTTTTTTCTCTTTCAGACATAAGCAGGGTCTTTTTAATATTCTCGGCAAAATCCTCAATGTCATACGGGTTGACCAAAATGGCCCCGTCCAGGGCTTCGGCCGCCCCGGTCAGTTCACTGAGAATCAGGACGCCTTTTTCATCCACTTGAGAGGCGACGAACTCCTTGGCCACCAGATTCATTCCATCATATATGGAACTGATGATGGCGAAATCGGCCAGGCGGTAATAGGCCGCCAGATCCTGGTGTTCGATCTTTTTATCCACATAAATAATAGGCTTCCAGGTCCCCTGGGCATATTTCTCATTGATTCGATAAATCAGCTTTTCAACGTTGTATTTGTAGCTGATATAGGGTTCCTGAAAACGGGTCGGGATGGCCACCTGAAAAAAGGACACCTTGGATTTAAATCGCTTGTATTTTTCAAAAAATAATTCGATCGCTTGCAGCCGCTTGATCAGGGCTTTGGTATAGTCCAGTCGATCGACACTTATTCCCAGGTAGGTCGGAAACTGGTATTTTTCTTTCAACTTTTTTATTACCTGCCTGGTCCTCGGTAAGGAAGCCAGGTGATTAAATTTTTCATAATCAATGCCGATGGAGAATGTTTTTATATAGGTTTTACGGCCCTGATAAGAAATGGAAGGCGGGTCTTCTTCTACTTCCGCATCCAGACATTCTTTAACGCACGACATGAAATTTTTGCCAAAGAGAGGGATTTGGAATCCGATCAGATCATTGCCCAACAGGCCTTCCAGGATTTCTTTGGCCTGGGGACAGACCCGAAAAACACTCCAATCGGGCCAGGGGATATGCCAAAAATGGGCTATCGTCAAATGGGGGGCCTTTTCCCGCAAC
>JAZDOU010000508.1:0-13209 GCA_043798385.1 Pseudomonadota bacterium | reverse complement strand
ATGAAAAATATCATCAAGCGGATACATCGGTTCCGGAGCATGGATTTTATCTTGAAACCAAAAATGTCTCTTTTCCCATTCATCTCTGTCTTTGCTGAATAACCGTATGGTTGGATACATTTCTTCCCAACCTTTTAATTCATCCGGCAAAGCGACTTCTTCTGCATAAGGAAACTTTTTTAGCTCTGACATAAATAACCCCCCTCTTTTATTTGTCTAAGGTTTGTCTTAAAAAAATAAAAAAACCTTTGTCAGAATTTTAGAAAATATCACCCCCTTTCAATAGGCAGGCCCTATGGATACGCCTATGAAACCAAGAATTGTCGCTGCTCCTTGGCATCGGCAAAAAGGACCTGGTGATTAGTGTTGAAAAGAGTAGGATGGTTCATTTTTTTAATTCTCTGGCACAGTGCTATGGTCAGCTAAGAAGAGAGAACAACCAAATAAAGAAAGAAGTCCCACCATTGTCAATTAGGCTATTTCCTTAAATTACAAACAGAAATCAGCAAGGTGACGTTTTTGGTTCTTTGGTTTGTCAGGGTGAAGAGGTTACTTAAACTTATCTTTGAGTAAGATATAAAATCTGTCAATTCTTTTTTTCTTATGATATATATAAGCGAAAGTAATAAATAAAAATTGTATATCAGAAAAAGAAATAAATCAAGGTTTTTAGGGTCCTGGTTTTGGAGTTGATCATAGGGGAACATTACCCTGTGGTCGAATTAAGCCGTCATGCCCGAGTGGGCACCAACGAAGCATGAAAAAGGATTCAAGGGGTCAAGGATTCAAGTGAAAGGCGTGGAAATAAAAACCCTTGAACCCTGGAATCCTATTTTCGTATTATAGAGCCGATTATGTTGAATCTGAACCAACTACGATTTTTTTATGAAGCGGCCCGGTCTCAAAATTTTACTATTGCGGCCAAGAAACTCTATGTGTCACAACCAGCAGTGACGGCACAGATTAAACAGTTTGAAGAACAGGTAAATCTGAAATTTTTTAAGAAACGGGGTCGCAAGATTTATTTGACCGATCAAGGAAGGACTCTCTTTGAATACGCAAAAAAACTCTTTGAATATGAACTTCAGGTAGAACATGTCATTGAAGATATGAAGAAACTGAAAAGGGGCCTATTACGGCTTGGCACTACCAAAACGTATGCCCGTTATTTTATGCCGCTGATACTCTCCAATTTTTGCGAAATATATCCTCAAGTGAAAATTTCTCTGGACGAGGGGAGCTCTCTTGATATCCTGCAAAGCCTCCTTGATTTTCAAAATGAAGTCGCCCTGATCGCCTGGGTAGAAGATAATCCCCGGATCCATTTCATTCCCTTTAGTCAGGAAGAACTGGTGCTGATCTTGGCAATCGATCACCCTTTAGGAGAAAAAAAAAGCGTCAGGGTTGAAGAATTAGTCCGGGAACCTCTTATAATGAAAGAAACCGGTTCAGCCACCAGAAAGATTATTAATGACCTTTTTGCCCGAAAAGGGGTGAACCCGAATATTCTTATGGAAACAGGTAACACCGAGTTTATAAAGCAGGTGGTTCAGCGCGGTGAAGGTGTTTCTTTTGTAGTCAGATCGGCCGCACTGGCTGAACTCAATGAAAAAAAACTTATCGAACGACCGATACGGGGGGAAAATCTCTATCTTAATGTCAACATCGCCCATCTTAAGGGGCAGGAATTGTCTCGGGCCGCCCAGGCCTTTTTAGACATCCTTATGAAATATATGCCTCAAAAAGGGCCGGAAGAAAATATTAGAGTAATCATGGCCCAGATGCTGGAAAACTGGAAGTGAACCCTTGGGATCATTGGATCATTTCCTGATTGTCGCTAAAGAGAATCACCCCCATAGGTCCCCGTGATTGGGGAAAGGTCAAAAGATCGCCTCATAGATTTTTCTGCTTATGGAGGGGTTTTGGGGACCGCTCAGGAGATTCTTCATAAGAAAAAAGGAGGAGGATAGTGGCACCCCCCAGGATGATCAAAGCAAAAGGGGACGGCCTACAGATCCAGACTGCAATTTGGGATGGAGGTCCGAAACCCATTTTATGTATCCATGGTCTCACGGCCAATTGCCGTTGCTGGGATCTCCTGGCTTCGGTTTTAGCCCCCCGTCACCAGGTCATTGCCCTGGACCTCCGAGGCAGAGGGCACTCCGGAAGTCCCTCCTCCGGATATTCCATAGAGCATCACGTCAGGGATATTTTAACCCTGATGGATGACTACCATCTGGAGTGCCCGGTGGTTATGGGGCATTCCCTCGGGGCCTTTATTTCCCTGGCCTTGGCCGCTACCCATCCTCAACGGGTCGATCGAGTTGTCCTCCTGGATGGAGGCGGGGAGCTCTCCGATGAACAAAGGGCCAAGGTATTTACGGGGATTAAACCCTCACTGGATCGTCTGGGAAAGGTTTTCCCCGATTTTAGGGCTTATGTTTCATCCCAAAAGCAACTCCCTTTTTTCCAGCCTTGGAATTCAGTTCTGGAGTCCTATTCCCGACATGATATTCAGGAGGGGGGAGGGGGGATAATCTCGCGGGTTAAGCCAAAACACATTCAGGAAGAGATCCTGAACTTCAGGAAGTTTATTCCATCCCGGTTTTACTCCCAGATAGACTCCCCGCTTCTGATCCTGCGGGCCACCCGAGGGATGCTTGGTGAGGATGACCTGGTACTCCCCGAAGATGTGGTGGATCGTATGGTTCGGGAGATACCCCAGGCCCGGCGGGTGGATCTGGAAGAGACCAACCACTACTCTATACTTTTTCAACCCGATATGAACCGGGACCAGGCTATTCTTCAATTTGTTGAGTCCTGATCCGTTACCTGAAGGTCCGGGCTTCTCTGATACTTACTCCTGGAAAGCCTCTTCACGTTTTTTCCGTATGGTGGGAAAGATCACCAGGAAAAGCAGCAGGGCCGAAAAAGCCAATAAGACGGCGCTGATCGGCCGGGTTAGAAAAACCATCGGATCGCCGCGCGAAATCAACATGGCTCGTCGCAGATTTTCTTCCATCAGCGGCCCAAGGATGAATCCGAGCAAAAAAGGTGCCCCTTCGCAGCCGGTCTTGGCGAAGACATATCCCAGCAGCCCGAAAATGACCATGATCACTACTTCGGCAGTGCTGTTGTTGAGGCTGTATACACCTATGCAGCAAAAAACCAGGATGGCTGGAAAAAGGTAACGATAGGGCACTCTGAGCAGACTGACCCAAAGTCCGATCAGTGGTAGATTAATGATGACCAGCATCAGGTTCCCGATCCACATGCTGGCCACCATCCCCCAGAATAACTCCGGCCGTTCCTGCATTACCCCGGGTCCGGGTGAAATCCCTTGGATGATCATGGCCCCCATCATCAAGGCCATAACGGCATTGGAGGGAAGACCGAGGGTCAGCAAGGGAATGAAAGAGGTTTGCGCAGCGGCGTTGTTGGCCGACTCCGGTCCGGCCACCCCGGCGATGGCCCCATGGCCGAAACGGGAGGGATCCTTGGCCAGACGTTTCTCCAGCGTATAAGAAGCGAAGGAACTGATGACGGCCCCCCCGCCCGGTAGCACTCCCAGGATGGAACCCAAAAAGGTCCCTCGAACTACCGGTGCCCAGGATTCCCTAAAGTCCTTTTTGGTCGGCCAGAGTCCCCGAATCTTGGCAGAGACGAACCGCCGGTCCTGATCCTTTTCCAGGTTCAGGATGATCTCTGAAAGACCGAAGACGCCCATGGCAATGGGGACAAAGCCCAGACCATCCGTCAGCTCGACGATGCCGAAGGTATAACGGGCTACGCCGGTATTCAAGTCCATGCCGATCAGACCCAGGCACAAGCCTAAGAAAATCATGGCGACGGCTTTGATAACCGACCCATGGGCCAGCACAATGGCCGATATCAAGCCCAAGACCATCAGAGAGAAATACTCGGGAGAGGAGAATTTTTGCGAGAAGGCAGCCAGGGCCGGTCCGAAGAGGGCGATTAACAGGGTTGAAACACAGCCGGCGAAAAAAGAACCTAAAGCGGCAACAGCCAGGGCCGCGCCGGCACGCCCTTGCCTGGCCATTTGGTGGCCATCAATACAGGTAACCACAGAAGAGGCCTCTCCCGGCAGGCTGACGAGGATGGAGGTGGTTGACCCGCCGTACTGGGCCCCATAATAGATACCGGCCAGCATAATAAGGGCCGAAAGGGGCGTCAATCCGAAGGTGATCGGTAACAGCATGGCGATGGTGGCCACCGGTCCAATGCCCGGCAGGACCCCGATTAGGGTACCGATCAGCACTCCGATCAAACAAAAAAGAAGATTGGCCGGCAGGAGTACGGCCGAGAAGCCGAGAATGAGCGAATCAAAGATACTGGTCATGACGGCCACACCTGGAGGGGTAACCCTAAGAAATAAATAAAAAGCAGGGCTGAAAATGCGGCCATAAAGACACCTAGAACCAGGCTTTCCTTCCAACGCACCTCCTGGGTAGCGAAGGCGGAAAAGATCGTGACTACCAAAACGGAACCGACCAGGCCGGCCCGGGAGATGAGAAAAGCAAAGGCCAGGATCCCGCCGAATATGAAGAACATCGGCCTCCAGGTCCAGCGTTCGAGGGAGGTGTCTCCGAATCGGGTCGCTTTCAGGGAGATAATGATGCCGATCAAAATTAAACTGGCGGATAGGAATTTGGGTAAATACCCCGGCCCCATACGGGTGATGGTGCCCATGTCCAGCTCTTTACCCAGGCCGATCCCCAGGGCACCAAATCCGATGAACATCAAGCCGGCGAAAAAATCCTGCCTATCTTTAATCGTAATCATCGTCGAATGATGTTATTCCGGTTTTATACCGGCAGCATGGACGACCTTTGACCATTTGTCCATTTCCGATTTCAGGAAGGTGCCATATTCCTCCGGTGAGGTCCCGGCCACATCAAACCCGTTCTTGGTGAGTTTTGCCTTGATCTCCGGGGTTCGTAAGACCTTGATGAATTCGGCATTCAATTTCGTTACCAGTTCCCGGGGCATCCCAGCCGGCCCCAGGATTCCGAACCAGGCCGAGGCCTCGAAATTGGGAATGGTTTCGGCAATGGCCGGTAAATCCGGAGAGATATCGGTCCGTTTGGCACTGGTGACCCCCAAGGCACGAATCTTTCCGGCCTTGATATGAGGCTGCAAGGGAAGCAGGCTGTCGAATACCATCTGAACCTGACCGCTGATTAAATCAGCCGCTGCCGCCGCTCCACCCTTATAGGGAATATGAACGATATCGATTCCTGCCTTCATTTTTAGCAGTTCACCTCCCAGGTGGGAGGCCCCGCCGATGGCTGCCGAGCCATAGTTTAATTTCCCGGGGTGGGCCTTGGCATAAGCGATGAATTCCGGTACGGTTTTGGCAGGCACACTGGGGTGAACAGCCAGCACCAGGGGGGTACGCCCGAGTAAGGTGATGGGCGTAAAATCTTTTAAGCTGTCGTAAGGCAGCTTTTTATAGAGATAGGGATTAATGGCGTGGCTGGTATAATTCAGTAAAATCGTATACCCGTCCGGTGCCGCCTTGGCAGCCAGTTGGGAGGCGATGATTCCCCCGGCCCCGGGCCGGTTGTCGACGACGACCTGTTGACCCAGATTCTCGTTGAGTTTGTGGGCGATAATCCGCAGGGATATGTCAGCCGTTCCCCCTGGAGGTGCCGGGACGATAATGGTTACCGGTTTTGAGGGAAATTTAGGCGACTCGGCGGAAGCCAGCCCCCAAACCAGGAAAAGGGCCACCAGAACAGGGATCATCAACCTTAGAGTTTTTTTCATAGGTCATCTCCTTTTTACGACTCCTTCCCGGAGTCGGATTATTGGACTGGTCCAGAGCACCTGGAGCAAGACTCTTCCAAGATTACCATTACCATAAGCTGGCCTAAAAAAGATATCAAGTCCAGACAGGTCCCGGAACACTCATCCCTTGCATAGGCATATTATGTCTTTCGTTCGTATTACTTCTATGATCCAGATCATAGAGAAGTTAATAAATTTGATCTAAAAAGAAATCAAAAAATGGGCCAACAGGAAATAAATTCTATGCCGGATAAAGATTTACTTCATCCTTATCGTATTTTGGATTTGACCGATGAACACGGGTTGATCTGTGGGAAGTTTCTGAGTGATCTGGGTGCCGATGTCATTAAGATCGAAAAGCCCGGAGGAGATCCGGCCCGCCAGATAGGTCCCTTCTATCATGATATCCGCGATCCGGAGAAGAGTCTGTACTGGTTTTCCTTCAATACGGGCAAACGGGGTATTACGCTGGATATCGAAAGGTCCGAAGGAAAGGCCCTATTCACACGGTTGATACGGGAGGCTGATGTTGTCCTGGAGTCCTTCCGCCCGGGGTATCTGGATAGCTTAGGACTGGGATATCAGGATCTTTGTCAACTGAAACCGGATTTGATCATGACCTCCATCAGCCCCTTCGGGGAGAGCGGACCCTATGGGGGCTATAAGGATTCCGATCTTGTCTTATGGGCCTTGTCGGGGCTCCTGTTTATCTGCGGTGATCCGGATCGGCCCCCGGTCAGGATTTCCCTGGACCAATCCTATCTCCATGCCGGGGTGGACGGGGCCACCGGAACCGTCATGGCCCTTTATCATAAAGGTGTCTCCGGTCAGGGGCAACAGGTCCAGGTTTCGATTCTAAAGGCAATGGAACGGGTGGCCTATACCGCCCATATTCTCTGGGACGCCAGAGGAAAGATTCTTAGGCGGCCGGGGAGCGCCCTCAGGATCCCTCCCCGGGGGACCACCACGCCTTTGATCTGGCCCTGCCAGGATGGGTTTGTGGCCTTTTATTTATTCGGAGGGGCCATGGGGGCTGTCAGTAACCCGGCCCTGACCCGATGGATGGATGAAGAAGGCCTGGCCGGTGAAAGGATGAAGACCATGGATTGGCCCAGGTTCGATATTGGAAAGACCCCCCAAGAGGAAGTTGACGCTCACATTGTCGGCCCCGTGGGCGAGTTTTTCAAACGACACACCCGGAAGGAACTTTGGGAGGGGGGCATTAAAAGGCGTGTAATGGTTTATCCGGTTAATGACGCCGAAGGAGTTCTACTGGATCCTCAGCTCCGGGAAAGGGATTTTTGGATTGAGATCGAACATCCTGATCTTGAAGAGACTATTACCTACCCGGGGTCTTTTATCCGAACCGAAGGGAATCTTTGTCAGGTCCGGGGACGGGCGCCCAGGATCGGTGAACACAATGGCGAGATCTATATCCAAGAACTTGGGATGTCCAAAGATGAACTGGCTCGAA
Organism: Pseudomonadota bacterium; assembly: GCA_043798385.1. GTDB lineage: Bacteria > Desulfobacterota > RBG-13-43-22 > RBG-13-43-22 > RBG-13-43-22 > RBG-13-43-22. The sequence continues at coordinate 5,924 of JAZDOU010000508.1, read as the reverse complement.
TGACGACGGAGAAGATAATCTGATGAGCAAAAAAATCCTGGAGGGCATTCGAATCATTGAATTCGGCTGGGCCGTGGTAGGCCCTTTAACGACCAGTTGGGCCGGTGGATACGGGGCCCAGGTAATCAAAATAGAATCCAAAACCCGTCCGGATATTATCCGTACCATGACCCCCTATAAAGATGATAAGGTGGATCTGAACAATTCATTGTTTTTCGGAAGAGAAAATGCTAACAAGTTCAGTCTGGCCCTTAATTTGAAAATTCCTGAGGGGGTGGAAATCGCTAAACGCCTGGTGGCCCGGAGCGATATCGTCTTGGACAGTTATACCGCCGGGGTGATGGCAAGATCCGGATTGGGGTATGAGGCCTTGAAAGAGGTAAAGCCGGACATTATCATGTTGAGCTCATGTATGTACGGGCAGACCGGCTCCTTGAGATCCATGCCAGGATATGGCGTCCCTCTAACGGCCATCAGCGGCCTGACTTACCTGTGCGGCTGGCCGGATAGGCCCCCCACCGGGCCTTACGGTTCCTACACCGACTATCTCGTCCCCCGGTTGAACCTCCTGGCCATGGTCAGCGCCCTGGATTACCGGAGACAAACCGGTCAAGGGATCTTTATTGATGCCGCTCAACTTGAATCCAGTGTCCAATTCGTGGCCCCTGTTCTTCTGGACTATACGGCCAATCAGCAGATAACCAAGCGATCCGGAAATTCATCGGATCGGGCGGTTCCCCACGACGTTTTCCCCTGTCGAGGAAAGGACCGCTGGTGTGCTATTACCGTCTTTACCGAAGAAGAGTGGCAGGGTTTCTGTGAGGCAATCGGCAACCTGCCCTGGACTAAGACCCAAGCGTTTTCAACCTTTGAGGCTCGAAAGCGCAACGAACCCGAGCTCAACCGGTTGGTGGCTGAATGGACTCGGAACCAGGAGGCTGAATGGGTCATGATCCAGATGCAGCGTCATGGCGTATCCGCCGGGGTTGCCAATAACGGACAGGATTTGGGCAATGACCCTCACTTGAAAGACCAGCACTATTACCGCCGACTGGATCATCCGGAAATGGGGGCCGTGGATTATGCCCCCCATTCCATTGAGTTCTCAAAATCACCTCAAGAGATTTTTCGCTCTCCTTGTCTGGGAGAGCATAGCGAGCATATTGCCAAAACAATTATCGGTCTTTCCGATAAAGAATTCCAGACCTATTCGGCCATGGGGGTCTTTGAATAAACGGCCGCGGCCTTGAAGGACAACTATGGAACCGAAAGATCAAAAAGACCTGGTCGAGCAAGGCCTGGAAAAATACCGGCGAAAGATGGTAGGGTCTCTCATCCGTCCGCAACAAGGTCATGAGGTGGCCACTAAAGACGCCATACGACATTTTGCCAACGGCCTCGGTGACCCCAATCCCCTCTGGCGGGATGAGGAATATGCCAAAAATAGTATTCACGGAGAACTCATCGCCCCTCCCTTTTTCCTGAATGCCATTTCCGAAGGTCAGGCCATTGTGGGACTTCCCGGTTTAACGGCCACCTTTGTGGGTTCTGAATGGGAATGGTTCAAACTGATCCGGGTTAACGATCGCTTTTCGGTCACCAACCAATTGCTGGACCTCAAAGACTTAGGCAGCGGTCAGGGCAGAGGCCGTTTCCTGCAATCAGGACTCCTGAGTTATACCAACCAGAGAGATGAGCTGGTGGGAAGGTGTACCTGGAGGCTGATGCGGACCGAGACCAAACCGGGCCTCATTGCGAGGGAAGAGCCTAAAAAAGAAAGGGCGGAGAAACGACTCCAGGGCTACAGCGAGGAAGATCTGGCGGCCATCTATGCCGCCATCGAGGCCGAAGAGATTAGAGGGGGAAATCCGAGGACCTTTGAAGAGGTGAATCCCGGAGAGATCCTGCAACCCGTAGTCAAAGGGCCTTTGTCTATATCCGACATGGTCGCCTGGGCCATAGGAACGGGGTGGCATCGGATTGAATTGGCCCATGGGATGAAGTGGAGGTATTTGAAGGCTAATCCCGGTCTTTCCTATATTGATCCGGACACCGGAGCCCCTGAACCGATTGCCAATTCCCATTTTCTGCCTTCTGCCGCCAAGATCCTTATGGGATCTTCTCTGCCCATAGACTTGGGGTTTCAGAGGGTCTGCTGGTTGGGCCATGTGGTCACTAACTGGATGAGTGATTACGGCTTTCTAAAAAAACTGGAGGCCCGACTCAAAGGATTGGTGCAATTTGGTGATACGACCTGGTGTCAAGGGAAGGTTACCCAAAAGACAATGGAGGGAAAAGAATATCTTGTTGAACTGGAGCTTTTTTGCAATAATCAGCATGGAGAAATAACCGCTACGGGCAAAGCAGTAGTGGCCCTTCCCTCAAAATAGGGTTTCAAGCAGCAGAGCTCTCCCATCTTTTTGAAAAAGCAGGGCAGAAGGGTGAATCATGGCGCAAATTTTATGTTTTTCAAGGAATAGAAGCGTTAATGTCGAACAGCTTGATGAACAGACGCTGAGAGCGTCTTGTCGACTCCAGGACCCACTTGTGGAGGCCTATGTGGAGATCCTGGTCAAACTCCCCGACCTGGAAATTACCGGTGCCACAGGGCAGATTTCACGATTTCCTGGAGGCCGGGAGATGGAGGCCTCTGAACCTTTGCGGAAGGCGGTGGGTGTCCGGGTCGGACCGGGGCTGAAGAAGATCCTTAAGGGGGTTATGGGACACTCCGCTATTGAAAAACAACTGACCTTTATGGTGGAGGAATGTTGCGGCGGTGTCATTCTTTCCTTTACCAAGGAGGTCTTGCGTCAGGCGCCTAAAGATAAATTTGCAGAGAGGGACTATTTCAACCATTTCGTTCGGTCAAATCCCCGGTTGTACAATAGTTGTGCCGCCTTTGCCCCGGGTAGTCCCCTGGTGGAAGGGATTGAACCGCCCCGGTAAACTTAAGCAAGGAGATTCCAAATTATTCTCACGAATGCGGGGTCATAAAGGCCGCGGGCAGACACCTATTAAATGGATTCGGTGAAGGCAGGAGGAAGATGGTAAAATTTACCCGCAATAAATTAGTCAGCGTCTATCGGGAAGGGCCGGAACTCCTGGTCGCCCATGGTATTCTGGAAGATGATATCTACGGGTTAGAGGTGGATGTGACCCTGGGGCTGTCCGATCTGGAAATCAAGGCCATCCAAGGCCGATGGAAACGGGCTGAAAATTCAGAATGTATCCGGGGCCTCCCTTTATTACAGGAAGCGGTCGGCTTCCACATGGGAGAAGGGTTTATTGCCCAGGTCCAAAAGATAATCGGTCGGAAGGTCTGTCGGCACTTTGCCGATATCCTGCTGGAGGCTTGCTATGCAGCCAGGGAGGCGGCCCTGCTGATCCAAGGGGAAACGGGAAAGATCGCTAATCCGGCCGGGGACTTTGAGGCGGTTCATCATGAGGACCCGGGCAAATCGGCCTCTTCCCCGGTCAAGCCGGTCATTTCCGTAAAAAACGAAACCCCGGGTCCAAAGCCCCCGGGGACCTTGTCCAAGAAGAAAAAGGAGACCGCTGGAATGGTCATAGATCTGCATGTCCATTCCTTTCCGGCTTCTCCCTGTAGTTCCGTTTCTGTAGAGGCACTCATTGAAGAGGCCCAAAAAATAGGTTTGGACGGTTTTTGTCTGACCGACCATAATTATGTCTGGGATCCCCGGGTGGTGGCTGATCTCAGGCAAAAGACCGGTTTTCTGGTCCTGCGGGGAAACGAAATCACCACCGATCAGGGAGATATGGTGGTTTTCGGTCTGGATAAGGATATCCGGGGGATCATAAAGTTGGCAGAGCTGCGGGAAGAGGTCTCTCGGGTCAAGGGTTTTATCATTGTCGCCCATCCCTTCAGGGGTTTTTTGACCTTCGGCCTGAGGAAACTGGGGCTGACGGCGGAAAAGGCCCTGGAGAGGCCCCTCTGGAAGTGGGTGGATGCGGTGGAAGTCATGAACAGTAAGGTCACGGAAAAAGAAAACGCTTTGGCGGCCCAGGTGGCCGCAGGGCTGAATCGGCCGTCAACCGGCGGGAGCGATGCCCACACGGCTTCCGCTCTGGGGATCTATGCCACCCGGTTTTCCCGGGCTATTCAGGATGAAAAGGGATTGATTGAGGCCCTGAAAGGCGGGGATTATTCTCCGGTCGCCTTCAGAAAGGAAATAAGAAAAGGGGGAGCTGTCCATGGAAGGATCAGTTAACTGGGAAAAAGTAATCAGAAGGATGGAGCTTTTGCTGCGGCTCAAGTCCTTTCCTGTGGCCCTGAAGATGTTGGAGAAAAAAGAGGCCCTGAACCAAATTCCTTTTTTGCGCCGGCCCCAGGGTAAGAAGACCCTCTGCCAGCTCATTACCCTGGTCAGAAATTTTGACTGGACGGTGGGGGCTGAGGCCGATGATTTTCTTTCCCATATGTGTGGTTCCATCATCGGGTTGAATGATACCCCCGAGATCTATAAAGACGGCACCTTCAGGAGTATCGTTTGGGTCAAAACCAAAGAAGACGGCCGGAAATATGAGGCCGCCATTCCGCGCCTGCCTTTGGGAAAGTATGAGGCCATTGTCATGGCCCCTCTGGTTTATAAACCCTTTGAGCCGGACCTGGTGTTGATTTATGCCAATCCGGCCCAGATGATGCTGTTGATTAATGCCCTGCAGTTTGAAGATTACGAGGTCATGCAGTTTTTTTGCGTCGGAGAATCCTCCTGTTCGGATGCCATAGCTCGAGGCCTCCTGACCGGCAAACCCGCTTTGACCATCCCCTGTTATGGGGAGCGCCGCTATGGGCACGCCCAGGATGAGGATTTGGTGATGGCGGTTCCGGCGGGAATGATGGAAAAGGCCTTGAGAGGTCTGGAGGCCCTTTATAGACGGGGAATTCGATATCCGATCAGCTATGCCGGAACCGAGCAGGATCTTTCGACGGCCTTCCCGATGTCTTATGGCGGTATTCAGCAATTGGAGGCCCTGCGGGGCCAGGACCAGCGCCTGCTTCTGGGGGTAACCGGAGGCATTGCCACGGGAAAAAGCACGGTAACCCGGATGCTTAAAGATCTGGGGGCCCCGGTGATTGATTTTGACCTCATCGCCAGGGAGGTGGTCGAACCGGAAAAACCGGCCTGGCAGGATATTGTAGCCTATTTCGGACAGCAGGTCCTTCTGGGGGATAAACAACTGGACCGGAAAAAAATATCGGATATTGTTTTCCGCGATCTGGAAAAGAGGAAGAAACTGGAAGGTTTTACCCATCCCAGAATCCAGATGGAATTTATCCGGCAGCTCAATGAGATCGTCGAGAAAAACCCTCAGGCCATCGTTCAGGTGGATGTCCCCCTGTTGATCGAGCTCAATATGCAATATATGTTTCACAAGACCCTGGTGGTCTACACCTCGGGGGAAAAGCAGATCGAGCGTCTTATGGAGCGAGAGGGGATCAGCCGGGAAGAGGCCGTCACCCGTCTGAAGGCCCAGTTACCCATTGAAGAAAAGGTGGGTTATGCCGATTTTGTGATCGATAATAATGGATCTTTGGAGGAAACCGGCAAGCAGGTTCAGGACCTTTGGCAGGCCTTAAACAAGATTCAAAAAGAAAGGGCGGAATAGACCGCTAAAAATCAGGACTTCACTTGTGACGGCTTCGTAAAAAGTCCACCTGCTGTGTTGCGCTGCATCCTTCCCCGCTTTTCAGCGGGGCAGGCTTATTGCGGCGTACAGGTAAGTACGCCTCACTCCTCAGGTCCTTTTTATATCCTGAGGAGTCTGGGTCGCTATCCTTTTCAGGATAGCTCCCGGTTTGCGCGCCTTGCAGCCGGTCGGCCGTTCGACTTTGTCGAACTAAAAGAAGGCATCCATTCGGATGCCGTATGCCGACCTATTAAAAGGCCTCCTTGGAGGCTGGC
>JAZDOU010000469.1:0-3129 GCA_043798385.1 Pseudomonadota bacterium | reverse complement strand
TCAATAGGCCTTCCTCCCGTCGTTGTGACGGGGGGAAGGCCTATTCGTTTTAATTAATCGCTAATCCGCACCATAATCCGGGAACACCATACTTATTCTTTGACAAGGCAAAAGATTAAACGGGTCTGGTGTCGCCAGATTATTAGAAATTCAAGAAAAATATGTTGCAATATGCGACAATTTATGCCAATATATTTGTAGTTTCAAGATTGGAGGTGTCCTATGTCAATAGCAATAAGAATATCCGATCCTCTAGCTAGAAAAGCAAGGGCTCACTCTCGGGCTTGTCATAGGTCACTAGCGGGTCAAATTGAATACTGGGCAAAAATGGGCGAGATACTCGAAGACAATCCAGATCTTTCTTTTTCATTTGTCCAAGAAATTCTTGTGGGGCGTGAGCAGGCTGAGGCCGGGGATTTAACACCCTACGAATTCGGTAAAGGGAAATAAGTTGGAAATTGAGATAGTACAAACTTCCATTTTTGCCAAACAGAAAAAAAAGTTAAAAAGAAACCAGATCAATTATTTGGATGAGGCTGTCCAGGTGATTGTTAAAGACCCCGAAACAGGAAAAAGAAAGATAGGAGATCTTGCCGATATATGGGTATACAAATTTCGGATGGTCAAACAAGAATATCTATTGGCCTATCAGTGGGATAGTGAAAAACGTATATTGATTGCATTAGGTGTGCATGAGAATTTTTATAGGGATCTGAAAAAATATAAGAACTTCTAACCAATGCGCCGGAGTGGATTGTTCGGCGACGCCTCGTAACAGGTCAGTTTGGTTGTTGGCCGGCGCGATCGCCATTGAGTAAATGGCTAAGTTCTCAAGGAGAGTAAAATGCCGGAGTTATCCCTTCTCTCACAGATCAGCCTGTACGTGCTCTTGGTATTGATGGGTCTGTTTGCCCTGCTCGTGTGGGGCTGGCAGTTCATGATTCTCAGGGGCAAATCCTTTAAGAATCCCGATGGGTCGATGGATGACTGGCACGAACAAAAGACCCATTACGGTATCGCCTTCGCCGATGTCTTTGTGGCTTGTCCGGCCAACATCATCGGAATCCTGCTGGTGTTTCTCTATCCGCGCTGGGGCTACTATCTGCTCGCCCTGGTCAGTTTCTGGTGGATTTGGGCTAACGTGATGACCACGGCGACCAGCCTGCGGTTTTATAACCCGCGTCATAGTTTGATAATTTGGCTGTTGGGCTATCCCTTCGGCATCCTCGTGGGCCTGGCTTACATCGTGTGGACCATCATACACTTTAATGCCATTTACTTCCCGTGAGTCTTCAACTTGGCAAAGAAAATTTTGAAGAATCTGAATGCAGAATGAATGATCGGTTCCAAAGAAAAGGAGAGGTTATGGCACTGACAATCAGATCAACAGAAAAGAGACCGGGTGTCTTTATCCTTTATCCTGTTGGGCGGGTGGATTCAAACAGCTATTCTATTCTGGAAAAGAAGGTGGACTACCTGATGCGTGAGGGGCAGGCCAAGTCCTTGACGATGGATATGGCCGGGGTGGACTACCTTAGCAGTATGGGGGTCCGGGTTTTTATGAAGGCCCAGAAGGAACTCAAAAAACTCGGGGGTTCTCTTTCCATGATGAATCTTCAGCCCCAGATCAAGCATGTCTTTGAGATCATCAACGCTCTCCCTTCCATGCAGGTCTTTTCCAGCATCCAGGAACTGGATGCCTATCTGGATGAGATGCAGAAACAGACCATCGCGGATCGCGGGTAGGATCAAGGGAACTTTTTGATTGGCCTTAACCTTGGATCTTAGCCCCTGAACTCAGATCTTCTTCCTTCATCAGGTATAGGGCGTCCAGCAAGGCGATTTGGAAGCTGCCGGGGCCCGGGGCCTTGGCAGCAGCCTCTTGGCCGGCCAATCCAAAATAGGCCAGGCCTGTGGCGGCGGCCTGCAGGGGATTGGAATCGACAGCCAGGAAGGCCCCGATCATGACTGTGGCGGTACAGCCTGTTCCGGTGACAGTACTCATCATTTTATGACCATTCATCACCCAACAGGCCCTTGCACCGTCGGTGATCAAATCCACCGCCCCGGTAATGGCCAGGGTTGTCTTAAGTTCCCGGGCCAGCCCCATAGCCGCCTCGGTCGCCTGATCTACGGTGTGGACGGAATCAACTCCTTTGGTGGAAGAGTCTGATCCGGCGCCGGACAGAGAGAGGATCTCCGAGGCATTCCCTCGAATCACCTGGATAGAGATCTCTTCAATCAGCCGCCTGGCGGTATCCGTACGCAGTTCGGTGGCCCCGGAACCAACCGGATCAAGGATCACCGGGATCTTAAGGGCGTTGGCTCGCCTGCCGGCCTTCAGCATGGCCGCTATCCAAGGAGGGGACAAGGTGCCGATATTCAGGACTAAGGCCTTGGCCAAGGAGACCATTTCCTCTACTTCTTCGGCTGCATGGGCCATAACCGGAGAGGCGCCGCAGGCCAGCAAGGCATTGGCGGTGTAATTCATGACGACGTAGTTGGTAATGTTATGGATGAGGGGGTTGACTGTCCGTACCTTTTTTAAATTCTCTGCGGCCTTTCGGGCCATATCCTGGTTTAACATAGTACTCTTTGCTCCTATCGGAATTTTAGATAGAGTGCCTTAAATCCATGCTTATTGATCCACATGACCATTGCCGTCATGCCGGACTCGATCCGGCATCCAGAAGGTTTTTAAGACTGGATTCCGGCTTTCGCCCTCCGGCCTGTAAGCCCCACGGGATGGAAGCGGGGACGGAATCCCCTCCGGGACGGAATCCGGAATGACGTTATGTGAAATTACTAAATGGTTTTGATAAATGATTACTAAATTATTTTTTATTCCTTAACCGAAAATGATCCCATCCCGAGGGCTTAATGGGGCGCCTTTGTCCGTCGGTCAGGATCAAAGCTATCTCTCCGGGCTGTTCGGTGATTCGGCCCACTTCCGTCAAAGGGACGGGAAAGCGATCTGTAATAAGGGCACGAAGCGAGGTCTTATTCTCCGGCCGGCAGGTGATGACCAGTTCGTAATCATCGCTTTCACCCAGCAGGAAATCGTAGGGGGTCTGGTTTAAGCGGGCAGCCGCCCGGCGAAGCGCTTCACTTATGGGGAGTTTTTCTTCG
>JAZDOU010000452.1:0-9022 GCA_043798385.1 Pseudomonadota bacterium | reverse complement strand
GAATCGCCCCTGGAATAGATGACCGGCCCGTGAATGCCGGTTGTTGAACCTCCTGGTGTAGGTGACGCCAAACCATTGCATCACCCTTGACAGATTGGCGCCAGGGGTTTGCAGCAGGAGATGATAGTGGTTGGTCATGAGCACAAAGGCGAATATCTCAGCACCAAACCGGTCGCCGGCCTCTCCCAGCGTCTACAGGAATATCCGCCGGTCCTGGTCGTCATAAAAAATTGCCCGGCCCTCGTTTCCTCGCGAAAGGACATGGTAATAGGCATCTTCATAATGAATTCTCCAGGGTCTCGCCATTTCTTCCCTTCCATTACGCCGTAATGGAGCATACCATAACCCATCCTAATTCACAAGTCAAGATGTGACCCCACGCCTTTCGCGGCCGTCGGCCGGTGTGCCTTATGAAGGCTGATTAATTTTTCATTGCCGGACCATGATCGGCAATGAAAAAAGTATGCGCTATCAAAAAGTTAAGGAGAGTCTATCACAGGGGTTTGACAGATAAGGTTAAATAGTGGAAAAAAAAATTTTAATGGGTGAATTTTCTTTTAGCATTTTTTTTGTCTCTTTTGGAGGCCTCCAGAATAGTTAACCCTACAACCTGACCCCCTCGATAACGAACCAAGATCCCATTTTCCAACATCTCAGAATCCGTGGCTTTCTGTGGTCTTTTAAAACTAATATACAGGACATAGGCTTCCTGATCATAATCGATCCACATCCTGTTGGCCGGCATCCTTAAAAGATGAGGAGTAGCCTTAAAAACATCACTTATTACTTCTTTGCTCATTATTTCTTTGTCCATAAGATCAATTCCTTCTCTAATTTCAGTTTAGAGGTTATATAAGCTGTTATTATAAACCCATCTTCCCTATTTATTTCTTTATAAACAACAGCCAGGTATTTGTTCCTTGCTAATTTCTTCAGGGCTATTTTCGCTTTTCCATAACCTTCAATAATATGATCGGGATCTTCAATGGTGGCCATCACATCATCATAATATCCTGCCAGATCATCGTGGCTTTCTATAATATGAAACCATCTCTCTTCGGTTAAACGGATAGGAACCCTATTTTGTGAAAAAACTGAATCCATTCAGTATCTCTCAGATAACATACAATTTATCCGTACCGTCTTCGGGAAAAATTGATAAGGCATTAAACCCTACAACTTTTGCCGGATTATAACAACTCTCTAAAAATAAATCAATTTTTTCTACAAGTTATTCATAACGACTTTTCACCGGAAAGCGGGACGCTGGTTCTAAAACAACTAATCATTTTCTCATTACCAATTTGTTTTTGAATCAGGCCGAGCCAGATTTCCCTTTTCCCCTTCAACCCGAAAACAAAAACCCCATCTCCTTTTTCAGAATATGGGGTTTTGTCAGAACTAAATGGGGGGTGGGGCCACGACAACTAATTGATCTATCCGGGAAAAGTCCCATCCGTGCCCTTTAAAATTGGCCTATACTATTTTTTAGGGCCCCCAAATGGCGGTTTTCGCGACAGGGCGAGGGCGAAACTAGAATTCCGCTCTTGACTCTTATTTTAATAAAAGAGATCTATCCTCCTTCTCCAACCCAATGAACTTGAGGAAATGATTTCCTGGCCGAGTTATAAAAGCGTCGATCCCCTGTCCAGAGGGGACAGCCATGCATTACAGCCAGAGCCAGGTAATGGGCATCATAGGTAGCTGTCTGCCCGAGTTGCAGGGAAAGATCGAGGGCCAGTGTATGGAGGCCGGCCTCTTCGTGAATCTCTATACCGAAGGCCAGTATCACCTCCATGGCTTCCTGGACTTTGGGTAAATTCATTTCCTTCCGGATGATCCTTTTGTAAAGCGCATTGGTCACCTCGGTCAACAGCAGACAGGGTGCCAAGAGGCGGATCTCCTCCTTGCCCCAGGCCTCGGCCAACATCAGGGCTTGGCCAGAATAGTTTTCCGGGACGGCCCACATGACTGCCAAGCTGGCATCGATGACCACAATCTTTTCCATTCGGTTTTCCTACCTTCGAGCTTGGCGAATCAGATCGGCCGAATTGACCTGAAAAATCCGGCCGCCAAAGGACTGTCGTTGGAATTTTCGTGCCCGATCCACGGCCTTGCTTAATGGGTTTCGCTGTTTCTCATTATCGGCTTCTGAAAGCTGTGCCTGAATGGCCTGAAGGCAGAAATGAGAGAGGGTAAGATTCCGTTCGGCAGCAATTAACTTGATCCGACGTCGGGTAGCTTGGTCGGGAAGATAGATATTCAAGCGGACAGGGGAAGTTTCATTACGTAACATGGTTCACCTCCTAATAAGACCAAAAGGTAACACTAAAGACCTTTAGTGTCAACGATTTTTTGTAAAGTCATTCCAAGAGGATTTATTAGGGATCAGTTTTAATCAGCAAAAGGTGGAGGATTATCAGATGGTGGAATATTATTTTAAAAAGGAAGATTATAAAAGGTTCATATCCAAATTAGTTGAAGAAGATCCTAAAATAATTACTCCTAAGCAGGCCAGACCTTCTTAAAGGCCGTTCCGGGAAAGAAGCAATAGGGGCATTCTTCGGGTGGTTGGGGGCCATAATGAATATGGCCGCACATCCGACAGCGCCAGGCGGTCTCCCCTTCCGTTGCCGATCTTTCGGGGTCGGCCAAATCCCACTCCCTTAAAAGTGGCAGGTCTTCCAGGGCAGGCATGATCGGCTGGTAAGAAAACAGGGCCTGGGTGGAAAGGATGATGCGCTGCACCTCGCTGGTCCCTTCATAAATACTGAACAAACGGGTATCGCGGAGGAGTTTTTCGACCGGAAACATCTTGGTGTAGCCAAAGCCGCCGAAAATCTGCAAGGCCTCATTCACCACCTCCAGGGCCTTTTCGGTGGCAACCATTTTCGCTATAGAGGCTGAAGCCGTCGGGTCCATTCCCTGGTCGGCCTCCCAGGCCGCCTTCCAGACTAACAGACGGGAGGTTTCCACCTTTTGATACATCTCAGCGATTTTAAATTGAATGGCCTGGTAATTGGAAAGTGTTTTTCCAAAGGTCCGCCGCTTCTTGGCGTAATCCATGGCATATTCCATGGCTGAACGGGCCGCCCCGACGGCAAAGGCCCCGATAATCGGACGGGTCCTTCCGAAGGTGTTCATGGCCAGGACAAACCCTTCTCCAGGTGGGGCAATGATATTTTCTCCGGACACCCGCACATCCTTCAAGTGAATACCGGCGGTGTTGGAACAACGCTGCCCGAGCTTAGGGATAGCCCTGCCCACCGAGACCCCTTCCCATTTCCTGTCGACCAGAAAAGCACCGATGCCTTGATGCAAGGAGGCCGGATTTACAGTAGCGAAGATCACCAGGTAATCGGCAATACCGGCATTGGTGATCCAGTATTTAGTGCCGTTCAAGATAAAATCCTCTCCATCCGGCGTGGCGCTGCAGTGCATCCCGGCCACATCCGATCCCATGGTCGGTTCCGAAGTGGCAAAGCAGATCATTTTAAACTCTTTGACAATTTCAGAAAGGATTCTTCGCTTAAGAGGTTCGTTCTTGGAAAGGATCAGAGGCTCCAGGCCCAGGGAATTATCAAAAATAGAAGTGGCGATTCCCGGGCAGGCCGCGGCAATTTCCTCGGTGACCAGAGCGGCCTCCACCAGTCCATACCCCCGGCCCCCGTATTGTTGGGGGATGTTCCCGTTCATCAGACCGGCCTCAAAGGCCTTTTTCAAGAGGAAAAGAGGCGTTTCATCTTTTTCATCATAGTGCCAGGAAACCGGCAGGACTTCCTTCAAGGCAAAGTCCCTGGCCTGGTTACGAAGTTCCAGTTGTTCGGGAGTCAGGCTAAAATTTAACATCTTCTATTTGGTCCCAGCGGCCGCCTGATCCAAAATCTCTCCCAGGGCATAGGCCGTATCGCCGACCAACTGAAGACAGTATTGGCGGCGGCCCTGGGGATTGGTATAGAATTCTTTGGTCTGCTCTTTGTCGGACCAGTTGACCTGGGCGATATTCGAGCAGTCGACCCCACCGAAGGGTTTGGTGAATTCCTCAAACTTTTTGGTCAGTTTATAGCTTAACCGCCACATGTTGGGATGTTCTTTCTCTTCCAGATTGCCCCTGCTGTACAGACTGGAGATGAGAGCCACTCCTCCCACCAGAGACCCGCAGACCCGGCCGGTACTGCCCACACCTCCACCAAAGGCCCCCATGGCCTTGATGACCTCCTCATTCCGGATGTTCATCTTTTCCTGGCCCACGGCCAGGATCACCTGGCTTCAATGAAAACGATTTAAAAACAGTTCTATTGCCCTTTGTCGCATTTCTTCAGGAGTCATATTTTACCTCACTTAGTTCTAAAATAAGATTTTTTGGCGCAGATTTCACGGATTTCACTGTTCGAGCCAGGGATTATCGCTCAATCCTATTAAGGCTGGATTGAGCGATAACCAGAATCCGCCTCCGGCGGACACTGGTCTCAGGAATTGGACCTCGAACCTTAGACCTTTTATTTTCAGGCCCGATTTCTCTCAAAAATAATGCGCAGTCCCTCCAGAGTCAAGTAATTATCCACCTCTTCAATGGTCTTGGATTCCTGGGCTATCAAAGGGGCCAGCCCCCCAGTAGCGATGACTCGTGGTTTTTTGGGAACAATGGCCATAATCCGCTCTACCAGCCCATCTACCAAACCGGTATAGCCATAGATAATCCCGACATTCATACTGCTGATGGTGTCCTTGGCCAAAACGGTCTTGGGTTTGGTAAAGATTTCCACCCGGGGCAGCTTGGAGGCCTTTTGAAACAAGGCCTCACAGGAAATCAGGATGCCCGGGGCAATGGCCCCGCCCATATATTCCCCTTTTTCAGAAACATAATCAAACGTTGTGGCCGTCCCGAAATCCACCACGATCAGATTAGTCCGATATTTTTCGTAAGCCGCTACGGCATTAACAATACGGTCGGCCCCGACTTCTTTGGGATTATCATAAAAAATCGGCATCCCCGTCTTGATCCCCGGCCCGACCATAAGGGGACGAAGTTTGAAATAGCGTTTCCCGAATTCTTCCAAGGTATTGATCATGGGCGGTACCACACAGGAGATAATCATCTGGCCGATTTGCTCCAGCCCCAAATTCCGGGTGCCAAACAGGTTTCGAACGGAGATCCCTAATTCATCCAGGGTGACATCCCGTTCTGTCCGGATACGCCAATCACAGAGACGGACGGAACCCTCATATACCCCCAGGACGATATTGGTATTCCCCACATCCATAACCAACAAAAGTCCTTTCCCTTTCTCAGGCATTGAATTCCCTTTCAATGACCCGGGCTGTTTCTTCCGCCAGGGCCAGGATTTCTTTTTCGTCTTCGCCTTCCACCATGACTCGAACCAGGGGCTCTGTCCCCGAGAAGCGGACCAGGAGACGTCCTTTTTCGCCCAGACGTTTCTCGACCTTCTTGATCTGCCGGGTTACCTCCGGACACTCTTCCAGCCGCTTTCGCTCCTTGATCCGGATATTAATGAGTTTTTGAGGGTATCGATCCATAATATCCGACAGATCGGAAAGGCTCTTCTCCTCTTTCAGCATGACCGATAAAAGCTGCAGGGCACTTAAAATCCCATCTCCCGTAGGATTATGGTCCAGGAAAATCAGGTGACCCGATTGTTCTCCTCCAAAGTTGCAGCCCCTCTTGACCATTTCCTCCACCACATAGCGGTCTCCCACATTGGTCCGGACCAAGCGGATCCCTTTCTGGCGCAGGGCTACTTCCAAACCCATATTGCTCATCACCGTAGTAACCAGGATGTTCTTTTTTAACCGCCGCTCCTTAAACATCCGGGTGGCGCAGATGGCCATGATCTGATCTCCATCGATAATCTCTCCGTTCTCGTCTACGAAGACCACCCGGTCACCGTCCCCATCGAAGCTGATGCCTAAATCGGCCTTCTTTTTTCGGACCATGGCACTAACCAACCCGGGATACAAGGCCCCGCAATTTTTATTGATGTTTTCTCCGTTTGGCTTGGTTCCCAATACGGTTACCTGGGCACCCAGTTCCTCAAATACGATTGGGGCGACCTTATAAGTGGCCCCATTGGCACAGTCTAAAACGATATGGAGCCCCTCCAGTGTCAATTCCTGAGGAAAGGTATTTTTCAAAAAAACAATGTACCGGCCGATGGCATCATCAATACGGAAGGCCTTTCCGACCTTGTTGGCCGTAACCGTTGAGGCAGAAAGATCTTCGGAAAACATCAGAGACTCGATCTGTTCCTCAACCGGATCCGGCAATTTAAACCCGTTGCGCGAAAAAACCTTGATCCCATTGTCCTGATAGGGATTGTGCGAAGCGGAGATGACGATACCGGCATCGGCCCGCATACTGACGGTCAAAAAGGCTATTCCCGGTGTGGGCAAGGGCCCTACCAGAAGGACATCGCCTCCCATGGAACAGATCCCGGCCGTGATGGCCGTTTCTATCATATAGCCGGAAAGACGGGTGTCCTTGCCGACTACAATCTTGTGACGGTGGTTCTTATCTTTAAAAATGGAGGCGCAGCCTTTCCCCAGCTTGAGGGCCACTTCCACAGTCATGGGGTACACATTGGCTACTCCCCGGATTCCATCAGTGCCAAATAGTTTCCGCATAACTTCTCCTTAGTTGCCGTTTATTTTTTTGATGTTCACTTGAACTTCCAGGGGCACTTCTTTGACTAAGTAAATTTGATGATTTCGGAAATCCAGAGAAATCCGTTGCTTAATACTCGACTTCAGCCCCTGAATTTCTATGGGCTTGGTGTAGAGATTTTCCAGACAGGAGACCACCTCTTCCGGCCCGGCAATTTCGACCTGTTCAGTGTTGATCTGTATTGATTCGATCTCAAATCCCGGAGCCGGTTTGCCGTTGATACGGGGCCTGACCATAATTTTTTTGGTCGCTAATTTCTGAAGAACGACCGTCACCTGGGTAGGATTGATGCGGGTGACCAGGACCCCCCGTGGCAAGGGAATCCCTTCGGAAGAAATGGAAAAGGAAACACTTCCCGCCCGGGTATTGGAAAGATCCAGACTTTTACTCAAATTTTCCGTTGAGAGGGAGCGAACCAGACTTCTTGGTCCGTTTACCCGGATATCTATTCCTTGAGCCACATTATTGACCACGATCAGATTCCGGGGGATATTGATCAATTCCAGCGGGACCGTCAGACCTACCTCGGCCCGTTCTTCTCCGACCACAAGATACCAAAAAATGATCGCCAGAAGGACCGCCAAAATTTTATAAGGCAGGTTTTTCATGATTTTTTAGCCTTCGAAGAAGAGGGCTTTCTTGGCCCGACCAACCAATAGGCCCGACGACCTTTTTCTTTTTCAAACAAGGTCTGCAAGACCCTCTTCAAGGTAGTCGAATCCAGACCCCGGGTAAATCGGCCGTTAATAGCCACCGAGATACGCCCCGTTTCTTCCGAAACCACCACCACCGCCGAATCGGCCTCTTCCGACAGACCGAGGGCCGCCCGATGACGGGAGCCATAACTTTTGCTGACCTTGGTGCCCCGGCTCAAGGGAAAATAACATCCGGCGGCGGTGATTTTACTGTTTTGGATAATCACCGCCCCGTCGTGGATGGGCGATTGGGTATGAAAGATACTGACTAACAATTCCCAGCTTACCCGAGAGTCCATCAATGTACCGGTCCGAACATAATCGTTCAGGCCGGTCTGCCTTTCTAAAACGATCAGGGCCCCGGTAAGGCGGCTGGAAAGATAGATACAGGCCTTAATGACCTCTTCAATAGTCTGCAGGGTCTCGGCCGGGGTCTTGACAAACGGACTCCTTCCCACCTGGGCCAGGACCCGACGGATCTCGGTTTTAAAAAGGATAATGATAACCAAAATGACGGAACTCAAGAAATTATTCAAAAGCCAGTGCAGGGTGAGTAATTCGATCTTCCGGGCAATTAAAAAGGCCGCAAAGATAACAACCAGGCCGATCAGGATCTGAACCGCCCGGGTGCCTTTGATCAGGATAAAGACCTGGTAGATGATGAAGGCCACCACCAGGATGTCTACGACATCCTGCCAGCGGATATTTAAAAAAACGAGCCAGGGGGTGTTCATTCTTCGGAGGCCTCGCAAAGGGCATCGGCTACGGCCAGGACCTGTTTGGCAGCGGCGGCATTATGGACCCGCACTATATGGGCTCCCTGCCAAATGCCGACCACCAGGGTGGCGGCCGTGCCCCAATCCCTATTCAGGGGTTCCTGATTGGTCAGTCTTCCAATAAAGGTTTTACGGGAAGTCCCCAGGACGACAGGTCGGTCCAGGTCTTGAAAATAATCCAATCGTTTTATTAACGTTAGATTATGGTCAAAGGTTTTCCCAAACCCGATCCCGGGGTCAATCAAAATCTTTTCCAAGGCAATACCCTGACGTTTTGCCCACTCAATCCGTTCAACAAAGAATCGATGGATATCAGACAGCAGATGATCATATCTCGGCTGGACCTGCATGTCCCGGGGTGTCCCCTGGATATGCATTAAGATGACCGGAACCTGATAATCGGCAACTACCTTGGCTAACAGGGGATCAAAACCAAGGGCGCTGATATCATTAACCAGGGCCGCACCGGCATCGAGGGCGGCCTTGGCTACATCGGCCTTATAGGTATCCACCGAAATGGGTATGGAAATCCTCTTGACCAGGGTCTTGATCACCGGGACGATCCTTTGAATCTCCTCTTCTACGGAGACAGGATCGGAAAAAGGCCGGGACGATTCCCCGCCGATATCCAGCAGGTCCGCCCCCTGGGCCGCCAGGGTCTCTCCCTGGGCAATAGCCTGGTCCCGTTGAAAAAACAATCCCCCGTCGGAAAAAGAATCGGGGGTTACGTTCAAGACCCCCATGAGACGTGTTTTTTGTCCCAGGGAAAGATGGAATCCGTTCCATCTCAAATTGTAGGCTTGGCGTGGGATCATCGGTGAATTATTTTTTAATTCAAGGCTCAAGGGAAAACCAGCCCCTTTGAGCTT
>JAZDOU010000409.1:0-3694 GCA_043798385.1 Pseudomonadota bacterium | reverse complement strand
CGATTGGCTTCAGTCGAATACGGTAGAAATAACTCTTTTTAGGATAAATAATAGTTTTATTATGAAAAAGTTCTTTGACTACTGTAAATGGGCCGAAAAGGCTTTGAGATTTATAGTTGAATTGAGAAAGAAAAATGATATCGCCTGCGTTAATATTGGCTAACCAATTAGATTGGGTCGACCCATATGTCAAAAACCTAATACAGTCCTCTGCGAATCTAGTTGTTGTGACGATATAATACATCATAATACTAAGAGAACTAGCAAAAGGAGAAAAAATTGTCTAGTAATAAATTGTTTGGCCTTATAGGTACACCCAGATCGATAGGTGAATGGTGGAAGTATTACTCCAAGAATTTTCTATCGAAAGAACATCTGGAAGAATTGGGCGGGGAATTCTATGTCAAAATAGCTGAAGTTCAAGAATTTACAAAACAGGATTGCATTGATTACATTTACAATCTTATCCTCAATAGAACCTTTGACGGTTTTCTTCGGGAGAAATCTGTTGTTAATGACGGGTTAGCCAAAATTTTTCCGAACATAATTTTTGAGGAATCAGATTCTGAACTCGACCATGCGGGAGACATCGATTATGTGGCAAAAGTTAACAATAGAGCCTTTGGCATTCAAATCAAACCCGTGACGGCGAAAGCAAACTTCGGCAATTATTCTCCAACTGAAAGAATGGAAAAAAGTTTCGCAGAATTTGAAGAGCAATACGGCGGCAAAGTATTTATAGTCTATAGCTTGGATGGAGAAATCGGGAATAAAGAAGTGATTGAACAGATTCGACAGGAAATAGAACGACTGAAGAAATAAATACCAGCTTAATAAATCGCTCAAGTCGGACGTTGCGAAACTGCCACCACGCCGCTTAGCCGCGCCGTTAGCCTGGTCGGAAAGGATTATACATCAATCCATCGGCTCCTCGTTCCGCGTGCCGGAGACCAATTCGTTGGCCATCATTATTATTGACAAAATCATATCGATCATGATATCGTAATACAAAATAGATCGATGGAGGTTTGGTATGCAATCAGTAACCGTATCACCAAAATATCAGGTCGTTATACCAAAAACAGTCAGGGAGGCCTTGAATCTTAGTCCGGGACAAAAAATGCAGGTTATAGAATATGCCGGGCGTATCGAGCTTATACCGGAACGCGATATCAAAGAACTACGTGGATTCCTCAAGGGCATCAACACGGAATTCAAACGAGAGGAAGATAGGGTATGAACATCGTAGATTCTTCCGGCTGGCTGGCATATTTCGCAGATGAGCCTAATGCCAAGCATTTCCTGACTCCCTTGAATGATTCGGACTCACTTGTTGTTCCAACGGTAACGATATATGAGGTCTTCAAGGTCGTTCTCCGGGAATCCGGCGAGAATGACGCCTTACAAGCAGTGGCCGCAATGCAAAAAGGAACTGTTGTGGCTTTAACGGCCTCACTGGCGATTGCCGCTTCAAAGCTGAGTATTGCGCAGGCGCTTCCCATGGCGGACAGTCTCGTTCTCGCAACAGCGCAAGAATTCAATGCCATCCTCTGGACTCAGGATGCAGATTTTAAAAATATAAGCAATGTAAAGTATTTCCCGAAGAAAGGGTGAGGGGACGTTTTTCAGGGGATTCAGATACTATTAGATCGGCAACTATATATGTAAAAAAATTCTATTCCTCATTCGTCACACCGGCGAAGGCCGGTGTCCAGTAAAGACCTGGATTCCGGATCAAGTCCGGAATGACAGCATTTAAATGTTTATTTGCCGGAGTAATATTTAACAGAAAGAGTAAAATAGAGTGACAGAGAGGTATGACCCCCCAAAACGCCGGTGCGAAATTTCCCGCCAACCTCCCCAAACCCTATAAGTGAATAGGGCGGTTCCCACTTGACGTCTGAAACAGGTCAGTAATGAACCAGATTTTTTAACATTTCACCCCCAAATTGTGTCAAGAGCTTTTTTCAATTATTTCAACTTCTTTTGTTGAATAGTTGCAAATCGTCATGACTTGTTTTTAGCATCCCTCCATATCCTCCCCAGCGACCCTTTAGATGAATGAAAAGGGCGCCCAGTCCTGGTTTAATAAAAAAACGCCTCTCGTTATCCAAGTTGTTTTTTTCACTTGATTTTTCACTTGACCCTCTTTCGGCAGGTATTTTATAATCGATTCATCAAAATGCCTATTGGATGCTCTCACCATACAAAAGAGGAGGAGTCTAACATGAGCGATCGAGAAGTAATGGATGTAGATGTGCTTTTTGTTGGAGGAGGAATCGCCTCATTATCCGGGGCTTTCCATTTATCAAATTTAATAAAACAATATAATGAAAAGGTCGAACAAGGAGGAAGTGGTCAAAAAATTTCCGATGAATTCATGATAACAGTATTAGAAAAAGGGGCCTTTATGGGAGCCCACAGTATTTCCGGAGCCGTTATGAATCCTGTAGCCCTGAAAGAGCTCATACCCGATTTTATAGCTCAGGGGGCGCCGTTGGAGGGGGAAGTCAAAAAAGAAGAAGTTTTTTTCCTGACCAAAACAGGAAAAATCAAGGCCCCCATTACCCCGCCTCCGCTCGATAATCACGGCAATTATGTTGTTTCCTTGTCAAGACTGGTGGAATGGCTCGGTCAGAAAGTGGAAGAACAGGGGATTACCATCTTTCCCGGATTTGCCGGTACGGAAGTCCTTTATGAAGGGGACGAAGTGATCGGTGTCCGCACAGGCGATAAAGGTATTGATGCCGACGGCAGTCAAAAATCCAATTATGAGCCGGGTATTGATTTACATGCCAAGGTAACCGTCTTCGGCGACGGCTCCAGAGGCAATCTGACCAAAACCCTTATTAAGAAATTCGATCTGGACCAAGGCAAAAACGGTCAGGGTTTTGAAGTGGGCGTCAAAGAAATCTGGGAGTTGCCGGACGATAGAATTAAGCCGGGTAATGTAATTGAAACCATGGGATACCCCCTGAAAACCGACACCTTCGGCGGTGGATTTATTTACGGAATGCGAGATAACCGGATCACCATTGGTCTCCTGACCAGTCTGGATTATCCCGATCCTTTTATGGATCCCCATCGGGAGTTTCAAAAATTAAAACAGCATCCCTATATTGCCGAAATTCTAAAAGACGGCAAGATGCTCCAATATGGAGCCAAGACGGTTCCGGTGAGCGGATTGTTT
Source organism: Pseudomonadota bacterium (assembly GCA_043798385.1). Classification (GTDB taxonomy): domain Bacteria; phylum Desulfobacterota; class RBG-13-43-22; order RBG-13-43-22; family RBG-13-43-22; genus RBG-13-43-22. The sequence goes on along the minus strand of JAZDOU010000409.1, from coordinate 504 downwards.
TCAGTACCCGAGCCTGTTTTCGATGGGGGTCTTCTGGTTGGAGACGCAGCCTGTCTTTTCAACGGCATGAAAATTAAAGGTATCCATTATGCCATGAAATCCGGGATGCTGGCGGCGGAAACCATCATGGACTGCCTGATCAATAATGACTTTTCCTTAAACCGGCTTAAAAACTATCGCACCCGGATGGAGAACAGTTATATCTATAAGGATCTGTATAAGGTACGTAATTTTCATCAGGCCTTTCAAAAAGGTTTTTGGCCCGGCATGATCAAAGTCGGTTTTCAATTTCTGCTTGGCGGAAGGATACTGAAAGACAGGCTTTCCGCCGGACCGGATTTTAAACATATGAAGAAAATTGTCGATTATTTTGGAACGAAAACCCCCAGCGATGCCCAGAAAGGTGATATCAAATATGACGGGGTCCGGACCTTTGACAAAGTCAGCGACGTCTATTACGCCGGGGCCACCCATGAGGAAAAGCAACCGGCCCACCTCAAGATC
>JAZDOU010000384.1:0-2538 GCA_043798385.1 Pseudomonadota bacterium | reverse complement strand
CTCCCAGCGTCTCCAGGAATATCCGCCGGTCCTGGTCGTCATAAAAAATTGCCCGGCCCTCGTTTCCTCGCGAAAGGACATGGTACTAGGCATCTTCATAATGAATTCTCCAGGGTCTCGCCATTTCTTCCCCTCCATTATGCCGTAATGGCGGATACCATAACCTATCCTAATTCACAAGTCAAGATGTGACCCCAGGCTTATATGACGGTGTTCATTAGATTCAGAAATTTCTGTACAGAAAGGGCAAGATAGCCTAAAAGAAATGAATGCCAAGGAAAGCCCGTTTAGATGTCCCGGAACTCTGCACCATGTCATGGTTCGGGGAATAGAGGGAACAAATATCTTCCAGGAAGAGGAAGATCACAAGTCCTTTGTAGTTCGACTGAAGTCTCTGGTTAAAAAAAGCCGGGGTTTATTTTTATCGAGAACTCGGGCTCCCAATGGCTGAGATCGATCATCAAGTTGGAGTTGGGACAACAGGGGTGGCTATGGCCGTTAAAGGAATAAAAACGGGAATTAAGAACTGAAAGAAATGAACAACGGTCCTCTCCACGTTATCGTGGGCCGACCCCATTATGAATTGAACGGGAAGCAGGTAAACAAAACGGTAAAATGGAAAGACCATGAATACAAAAAAAACACCGTCTACCGCCCGATTCACCATTATTTATGTGGCGGCAGCTTCAATCTTTCTGGTGGTCATGGCAATGGGTTGGGTCGGCATCGGCCGAACGATTCTAAAAGCCATTCCGGTAAGTACCTTGATGATTTTGGTACTTCGGGTTACGGGAGGGCTTCCCAGAATCTGCCTGACCGGAGCCCTGTTTGGTTCCCTGAGTGGAGATATTCTGCTTGATCTGCCAAACCCCAACCTTTTTATTTTTGGACTGGTAGCCTTTCTGGTGGCCCATCTTTTTTACAATCTCTTGTTTTTCCGGTATGGGAAAATCCCTGATGGATTCGGTAAAGTAATGATAGCCGGGCTCGTCCTTTTTGCCGGCCTGATGATATGGATCTTCCGCGGTATCCCACCATCCCTATACGGACCGGTGGTGCTATATATCGTAGTGATTATTACTATGAGCATCGGCGCCTTACTGGTTCCCGCTGGAAACCGCTTGCTTTTCTGGGGCGCCCTCCTGTTTATCGCCTCGGACGTAGTTCTGGCAGTCAATAAATTTCTGGTGGTTGTCCCTTATGGGCGATTAATCAACATCAGCCTCTATTTCATAGCCCAATTCATAATAATCCAGGCTGCCCGGACCATTTGGAAAAAAGGTTAGTCACCTTGCCCGAAGGGAACGACTATCCTATCAAAAAATGATAATGCAAGGTGACGTTGTTCACTTCATTCAATAACTCAGGGATAGACTTCCCGGAGTGAAAATCCTTACGTTGAAGAATTGGTTGAATTGATATTTTATGGCCCGAATGCACCCCGAGGATAATGAGGATCTTGAAAGCGCCACGGCTGGCGAAAGGAAGGTTTTTCGATTCCTGCAGGAAGCGACCCGACTGGATAATGATTTCATAAGCTGGTTTGGACCGACGATCGGGATCTCAGATTTAGTCTGAAGAATCCGGGGCGGAGATTTTCGCCAACTGTTGGTCAACGGCTGACAGTACCTCTTCCACACTCAGGTTGTTTTCCTGATTCCCTTTCCTGAGCACGATATGTCCCTTTCCCCAGGGGGCCCATTCCAGAGGATCCGTTTTCCCGAAAAGGGCCACCAGCGGGGTCCCCACTGCGGCCCCAATGTGCATGGGGCCTCCTTCGAGGGTGACCATTAAGTCTAATCCCTTCGCAAAGGCCCCGAATGTTTTTAAGTCCGGGGGACAATAGCGGGGAAATCCGGCAGGCAAGGCCCGCAGGATCCTTTCGGCCTCTTCCCTTTTATCCGGTCCGAAACTGAAGACGAGCTTAAGCCCCTTCCGCGCGGAAAGCGTTTGGAGCAGATGGACATATTTCTCATCCGACCAATATCTCCCATCTTCCACCCGGCTGGTCAGATGAACCCCCACTAAGGGGTGATGTGCGAGAAGTCCCTGGCTGCTAAGAAATTGGGCCGCTCTTTCTCCGGCCTCCTTGGAAACCGGAAAATACAACCGCAAATCGATCCCTCCTTTTTCTAAGGGCCTTAGAAAGTCCAAGGCCTTGACCACCTCATGTCGTTGATCGAAGGCCCTGGGAATATGGTGGGTATAAAAAAAGGCAAATTTTTTCTCTTTACCCACAGGCATCCGGCCGAGGCGCCATTTGGCCCGGCTGAAATAGGCCATCCAGGCCTGCGGGGCGGAAAAACCGCAGCGTAGCCCCAATACCAGATCAAAGCCTTCCCGGCGTATCTCTCGTAAGACCTTAAATTGATTCCACCAGGCCTCCCAGGCCGTGTTGAATTTTCCATGCTTGGCCTTGTCGTAGACATAGACGCGATCCAAAAATGGGTTTCCGGTCACTACTTCCTCGGTAAGACGACAAACCAGGATGGTCAGAAAGGCCTCTGGATATAACCTCCTGAGGACCTCTATCAGCGG
>JAZDOU010000155.1:0-3885 GCA_043798385.1 Pseudomonadota bacterium | reverse complement strand
GTCATTGAAAGTACCGGTTTGTTTACTACCGGCCCCAAGGCCGCCGCCCATCTGGAGGCCGGTGCCAAAAAAGTCATTATCTCCGCTCCGGCCCAAGAGGTTGATCTGACCGTGGTCATGGGCGTCAACCAGGAGGCCTATGACCCCAAAAAACATCAGATTGTCTCCAATGCCTCTTGTACCACCAACTGTCTGGCCCCTCCGACCTTGGTGATCCACCAGGCCTTCGGCATTGAGAAAGGGATGATGGTCACAATCCATTCTTATACCAATGACCAGCGTATCCTGGACCTGCCTCATAAGGATCTTCGCCGGGCCCGGGCCGCCGGCCAAAATATTATCCCGACCACCACCGGGGCGGCACGGGCACTGGCCCTGGTAATCCCTGAATTGGCCGGCCGCTTTGACGGCTATTCCCTCCGGGTGCCCACGCCTACGGTATCAGTCGTGGACCTGACCGTGGAATTAAAGAAGGCCACCCAAACCGAGGAACTCCGGGATGTTTTAAGAAAGGCCGCCCAAACCCAATTAAAGGGGATTATGGCCTGTGAAGAAGAACGATTGGTTTCCATGGATTTCAAAGGAGACGAGCATTCTTCTATCGTGGACCTGGAGTTCACCCAGGTACTCCAGGGAAACATGGCCAAGGTGGTGGCCTGGTATGACAATGAATGGGGTTACTCTTGCCGGGTGGCGGATCTGGCCAACCTAATGGACCAGAAGGGAATTTAACGATCCAACAACAGTGCTAACCGAAGTCTATTGGTCACTTTGTAAAAGCCATTCCCATCAGCGGGTAGACAACCATTCCCGAGAGGACGGCGACGTCTTCGGCCGACAAAAATTTAGCTATACTGGCATCAAAAAGAAGATTTCCATCCGGCGGGAATTCATCGTCCCCGGCCCAGAGGACCAGGCAGATCGGGACTTGGGGGAAGGCTTGAAACCCAAGCGAAACATCTCCCTCCGGCCTTGGGCTCCCTCCCAATAGGGGGCCTAATTCAAGGAGTAATTCCGGCCGATGGCCAAAGGTCTTGACCAAAGGTTCCTTGGCCCTTTTGACAAAGGCCGAATAATAAAATTCTCCGGCCGGGATTTCTCGAAAGGTAATCCAGGAATTGGACAGCGGGGCGCCTGTAGCCTGAATGAGATAATGCATAATCAGTCCCTGTTCTTGCAAAGATAAGGCCTTCGATCCTTCCGGGGCGATCATCTCCCCATCGGGCCAGGGTATGGTAATCTGCCGATTGAGAAAGGGAAGTTGAAGACTCCCGCCCTTCGAAGCGGGCAGAAAAGATGCCCCGCTGTTCAGGGCCATAAGGTGAGGATCCTTCCTTTTGAATTCCTCCCCGGCAATCTCCAGGGCGTTTTTATAATCGTCTATTCTGGGCATTGGGGTTGCTTTTTGCTGCACTGGGTGCAGAGGGTTTTGTCCTTGAGATCGATAAGACGAAAGCCCTGGGCACAAATTTGATCCCGAAGCCGGTCGGCCTCAGCAAACTCTTTACGTGTGCGCGCCTCCTGCCGGCGGGTCAACAAGGTTTGGACCTCTGAGGGCAGGTCTTTTTCCGGAAAATCCAAAATTTGTAAAACCAAGTCGGCCTTCCGCAGGACTCGATCGATTTCCTCGAACTCCGAGGCCGAGATCCTTCTTTCCACCAGGATGGGATTGATGGTCCGGACCAGTTTAAACAAGGCGGACAAGGCCTGGGAGATGTTCAAATCATCATCCAGGGCCTCTTTAAAGCGGGTTTTAAAGACAAAGAGGGCCTCCCCCACATCAGCCGTTTCAACAGAATCGGGTTGAACGGTATAGAGTTTCTGAATGAATTCATCCAGTCGGTTTAAGGTCTTGCGGGAGGCCTCCAGGGCCTTTAGGGAAAACGCCAGGGGTTTTCGATAGTGGGTCGAGATCAGCCAATAGCGAACCTCCCGCCCGCTGAACCCCTGGTCCAGGAGGTCTCGCAAGGTCCGGGCATTATTGCCGGCCCGGGACATCTTCTTGCCATCTACCATCACCAATTCGCTATGAAGCCAGGTGTTGACAAACTTTTTCCCGGTGGCCGCCTCACTAATGGCGATTTCGTTTTCATGATGGGGAAAGATCAGATCCACGCCGCTGGTATGAATATCAAAGGTCTCGCCCAGGTATTTCAAGGCCATGGCCGAACACTCGATATGCCACCCCGGACGGACATTCCCCCATTCGGTGTCTAAAAAGATCCCTTTTTTCAATTCCGCCAGATTGGATCGTTTGAACAGGGTGAAATCGCGCGGGTTGTCCTTTTCGTATTCATCCAGATCCACGGTTTTTCCCACCTGAATTTGTTTTAGATCCACCCGGGAAAGGCGGCCGTAATCCTTAAAACGGGAGATATCAAAATAAAGGGAACGGTACTTTTCATAGGCAAAGCCTTTGTTCAGCAAGGTCCTGGTCAGGGCGATCATGTCTTCCACGTGTTCACTGGCCTTGGGATAATGGGAGGCCCTTTTGATCCTCAGCGAATCAATGTCCTTCAAAAACTCTTCCGAGTAATGGCCGGTAAATTCACTTAAGGGCTGGTGAGCGGCCTCGGCCCCCTGGATGGTGCGATCATGCAAATCGGTGATGTTCATGATATGAAAAACGTCCAGGCCCTTGAATTCGAGATATCGGCGCAGCAGATCGGCCACCACAAACCGTCGGCAGGGGCCCAGGTGGATCAGCTCATCGACTGTAGGGCCGCAGGAATAGATGGACACTTTCCCTTCCACCAAAGGCACGAATTGTTCTTTTTTTCGGGTCAAGGTATTATAAAAGATCAGTCCGGTCTTTTCCTTTTCCTTAAAAAGGGTGGTGCTCAGATAGCGCTCTCCCCCATCCGGGCAGATGGCCACGATCAGGCCCTTTTTCAGTTGCTGGGCCTTGGCCAGGGCAATGGCAATAGCCGCCCCGGAGCTCATCCCCACCAGGAGGCCCTCTTCCCGGGCCATCTTCCGAGCCGTTTCAAAGGCCTCCTCGTCCTCCACATGGACGACTTCGTCCAGGATGTTTTTGTCATAGATGCCCGGTTTATAGGATTCCTTCATATTTTTGAGCCCCTGGATCTTATGGCCCAGATAAGGTTCCACCCCGATGATTTTAATGGCAGGATTATATTCTTTCAATCGACGGGCCAGGCCCATGAGGGTCCCGCTGGTCCCCATAGTGGCTACGACCATGGACACCTTGCCCTTAGTCTGGTTCCATATTTCCGGTGCCGTACCCTGAGTGTGGGCGGCAATATTGTCCTCATTATTAAACTGATCGGGGAGAAAATAGGTGTCCGGATTGTCACGGGCCATCTGATAAACCGTTTCGATGGCCCCGTCGGTGCCTAATTGAGCCGGGGTCAAAAGGAGCTTGGCCCCGTAGGCCTTGAGGATCTTCTGCCTTTCAATACTGGCTGATTCCGGCATAGTCAAAATCAGGGGGTATCCTTTGACGGCCGCCACCATGGCCAGACCGATACCGGTATTGCCGGAAGTGGCTTCAATAATGGTCATGTTTTTGGTTAAGGCCCCTGTTTTTTCGGCGGCCTCGATCATGGACAGGGCGATTCGATCCTTGACCGACCCCCCAGGGTTAAAAGACTCCAGTTTGGCCCAGACGGTCACCTTTTTATTGGGATTTAAGCGGTTCAATCGGACCACGGGGGTGTTGCCGATCAGTTCTGATATGTCGGTATAGGCCGTTTTCATGGTTTTATTCACTTCTTCTTGCCTTTCTTTTTGTTTATTCGTTCATACAAAGCGATTTGTTCGGCCATGGATAATTTCTTTGGGAGCGTTTTTTTTGGAGCCCGGCAAAGGCGGCAGCGATCTTTGGAGCAGCCCTGACAGTAGTTACAGTCCGGGCAGGGGCGC
>JAZDOU010000369.1:0-17941 GCA_043798385.1 Pseudomonadota bacterium | reverse complement strand
GGCAAAAGATTGCCCCTACAGGTTTTATAATGAGCCTCGAAGAGGTAAGCGGTCCGTTTATCTGATCGGTTCCGATTTTTTCGCTTTGGGAGAATGCCCTATGAATTTTGGATTTCTTGTTTTTCCGGATCTGGAAGAGCTGGATCTGGTCGGTCCCTGGGAGATGATCCGGTTCTGGAGTAAGATTGCCCAGGGGCCGGAGAACTGTCTGATGGTCGCTGAAAAACCAGGTCCGGTTATTTGCAATAAGGGGATGTCTATTAATCCGCAGGTCATCTTCCCGGAATGCCCTCCATTGGATTATCTGCTGGTGCCGGGCGGACAAGGCACACGCCTGGAAGTGGATAATGAGATCCTGATAAAGTTTGTCGCCGACCAGGCCAAAAACTGCCGGGCCGTTCTCTCCGTATGCACCGGCGCCTTTATACTCCATCGGGCCGGCCTGCTGTCCGGGCTTCGGGCTACCACCCATTGGGCCTCTCTGGATCGTCTTCGGGCCCTGGGCGACGTGCAAGTCGTCGAGGAGCGCCTGGTCCGGTCCGGACGTATTTGGACTTCGTCCGGCGTCTCGGCCGGGATCGATATGGCCCTGGCCTTTATTGCCGACCAGGCGAGCGAAGAGAGCGCCGGTCAAGTCCAATTGGCTGCGGAGTATTACCCTTCGATCAAATCCTATGGGGGAACCCATAAACAGGAGAGGGCCCCTCTTTATGCCAAAAGACTGGGTTGATAGAAGAGGGCGGCCGACAGAGTGACGGATGACGAGTGATGAGTGACGGGTGACGAGATAGCCGTCTTTAAAAAGCACAACCCCACCCGTTTACCTGAATTTACATCATCATCCGCTTAAAGGCCTGACGGGTATTTTCCAAAATGGCCCGGCTTAATTCTGACAAGGTCATCCCCTTGATTCGGGCTACCTGCTCGGCGGTGTGAACGAGATAGGCCGGTTCGTTTCGCTTGCCCCGAAAGGGAATGGGTGCCAGATAAGGGGCATCGGTTTCCAAAAGAAGGGATTCTATCGGGGCCTGGCGGACGACTTCTTCCAACTGGGAGCCTTTTTTATAAGTGACGGCCCCGGTGATGGACAGAAAAAAATTCAGATCCAAACAGTGCTTGGCCATTTTCCAGTCGCCGGAAAAGCAATGAAAAACACCTCCCACCTCCCAGGCCTTTTCCTCTCTTAAGATCTCCAGCACTTCTTGATGGGCCTCCCGGTCGTGAATGACCATAGGCAGTGAGACCGCTCGGGCCAGTTGAATCAGATGCCGGAAGGTTTCTTTTTGATTTTTTTGTGGAGAGAGGTTGCGATAAAAATCCAATCCGATTTCCCCTATGGCCACCACCAAAGGATCTTTAGCCAAGGCGGTTAACTGGGGAAGGATTTCGGGTTTAAAACCAGCGGCCTCATGGGGATGTACGCCGACCGTAGCGTAAATAGGGGAATAGGTCTTGGCCAGGGCCAGGGCCTTACGGCTGCTGTCCAGATCGGTCCCAATGGTGATCAGCCCGGTCACTCCCTGATCAAAGGCCCGTTCGATCACTTGGGGACGATCGGGATCAAAGTCCTCCATCTCCAGATGGGCATGAGAATCAATCCACGTCATTGGATTCTTCTCTCAGGAGGCGGATTATTCCCGGAAAGCGGTTTTCTTTGGCTGGCCGGGAGTTTTGGGGCTCCAGGAAATCGGTTTTTTTGATCGGGGTCTTTTTTTTCATTATATTCAAGGGATTTTAAAAGGTTAGGGGATTAAAAGGTTTCGAGATTTTTATAGCACAGTTTTCTTTTTTTATCCAATTTATTCCTTTTTATTAATTTCTTTTGAATTAAATGGTAAAATATGATATCAAGCGTTCTATTTTCTTGTTTTCTTTAATAAAACGAAAAGGATGGGTTTGCCTGCTTGAAGAAGATAGGGATCAAAGGAACGGGGGCCTTTTTACCCGAACGGATAGTACCTAATTCATATTTCGAAAAGATTGTCGACACCTCGGATGAATGGATCTTCAGCCGGACCGGCATTAGGGAACGAAGGATGGTCCTGCCCGGTCAGGCCTTATCCGATATTGCCACACCGGCCGCAGAACAGGCCCTGGAAATGGCCGGTCTTTCCCCTTTGGATCTGGATATGATTATCGTCGGGACCTCCACCGCCGATATGCCTTCGCCATCGGCCGGTTGCATGATCCAATATCGTCTGGGGGCCAAAAATGCGGTCGCTTTTGATGTCAATGCCGCTTGTCCTGGATTTATCTACGGGTTGGCGGTAGCCCAAAAATTCATGCAGGACGGCTCTCACCAACACGTCCTGGTCGTGGGGAGCGAAATCATCTCCCAACGGACTGATTTTCAAGACCGGGCGACCTGTGTCCTTTTTGGAGATGGGGCCGGGGCCGTGGTCTTGGGGCCGTCCAACGGAAAGAGAGATGGTGAGGTCCTGTCAGTGGTGATCAACTCCGATGGGAATCTCTGGGAATTGCTCCATGTCCCCGGAGGAGGGTCTCTCTATCCTATTTCCCATGAAATGATCGAGGCCCGTCTGCACTATGTCAAGATGCAGGGCAATGAAGTCTTCAAGCATGCGGTTCGTGCTATGGCTGATGCCGTCCGAAAGACACTGGATACCAGTGGGTTCAGCGCTAAAGAGATCAACTGGTTTATCCCGCATCAGGCCAATATACGGATCATGACGTCTGTGGCCAAACAATTGGGAATCCCTATGGAAAAGGTGATCGTTACCGTCCATAAATTCGGCAATACCTCCGCAGCCACCATCCCCACGGCCCTGGATGAAGCCGTTCGAAGCGGGCAGATTCAAAGGGGAGACTTGGTCCTGGCCACCTCCTTTGGGGCGGGTTTTACCTGGGGGGCCATTTTATTTAGATTCTAATAGGTTGGGGACAGTTTTTCTCCTCTCCTGGAGCAGTATATTATGCCTATCTATGAGTTTTGTTGTGATCAGTGTAAACAAACGTTTGAACTGCTGGCTGTTCAAAGTAATGATTTAATAGCCCCGGTCTGTCCTACTTGCCAGTCCCCGGAGATTTACAGGGTCCTTTCTAAAATCAATCTGGGAGGGTCTTCCAGGGATGGACAATCCGGGCCCCAAGTAAGCAATCGGAATTGTCCTTCCGGAAGTTGTACTACCATTGATATTCCCGGCCCCAGCAAGTAGCCTTATCCCTGCCACGTTCCGATTCTTCCAGTGAACAAAGGCTTCCATTACTGTTGTGGGTTACGGGTTACGAGTTACGGGTTTAAAAATGGTCTTTTTGGGTTTAGGTTTTAACCCGCAACCCGCAACTCGTAACAGATATTAAACCGCCATGCCCCGCCTTTGGGGGCGTGGCACCACGAATTATGAAAATAGGGCTGATCGAACATTTAGCCTCGAACTCTATTTTCGTATTAAATTAGCGATAAATTTTCAGATGAACCCTAGTTGGGATCTATTGTCCTGATGGAAGACTTAATAACCGTTTTAGGAATGATATTGGTTTTAGAGGGGCTGCCTTATTTTGCCTTTCCTGAAACCTTTAAGGCCTGGGTTGCCCGGATGCTGGAATTACCGGAATCCCGGTTGCGGATCTATGGGTTGATATCCATGACGGTGGGCCTTTTTTTGATTTATCTGGCCCGCCGCTCGGGATGGTTGACAGGATAGAAAGTCAGGTTTATGGAATTGACCTTATCCCAATTTGATTTCCATCTCCCGGCCCATTTGATCGCCCAGGAACCCTCTCCCCGGAGAGATCACTCCCGGCTGATGGTATTGGGTCGGAAGACCGGGCGACGGGACCATCGATCCTTTAATCGGCTTTTGGAATACCTGAATCCAGGGGATGTGCTGGTGATCAACGATACCCAGGTGGTCCCGGCCCGTTTGAAGGGAAAAAAGAAGAGTGGGGGGCGAGTGGAATGTCTGGTCTTGAATTATCCGGCGGGAACAACCCGTGACACCTATACGACCCCGTGCCTGATTAAGGCCAGTCGAAAAATTCGTCCCGGCGAACGGGTGGAGTTCGGCCCCGGTCTGGAGGGAAAAGTGCTTCCTCCGGCTCCTAACGGGACGGCCCTGATGCGATTTTCTTTCAAAGGGTCATTCCAGGGGGCCTTAAAAGAATTCGGTTCAGTCCCCCTTCCTCCTTATATCCACAGAGAGGATCAGGATAGTAATCTCTTGGAACAGGATCTGAACCGCTATCAAACCGTGTATGCCCGGCATCCCGGGGCGGTGGCCGCACCGACTGCCGGGCTTCATTTTTCTGCGGAGTTGATCAGGGCTATTGAGGAGAAGGGCGTATGGTTAGTTCCCCTTACCTTGCATGTCGGCTATGGGACCTTTGCCTCTATAAAAAGCGAATCCATTTCCGATCATAAAATCCATTCCGAGGTTTTTCAACTCTCGGCCCAGGCGGCCGAAATGATCAATGCAAAAAAAGGCCGGGGTGGAAGGGTCATTGCAGTAGGAACCACCAGTGTCCGGGTATTGGAATATCAGGCCTCGAAAGATGGATCGGTCCAGCCGGGGAAGGGGGAATGTGATCTCTTTATCACCCCCGGTTTTCCATTTCAAATTGTGGATGGATTGATCACTAATTTCCATTTGCCCAGGACTACCTTGCTCTTACTGGTTTCGGCCTTCGCCGGCAGTGAAACCATTCTGAGGGCCTACCAAGAGGCCATGGATCTGAACTATCGGTTTTACAGTTACGGCGATGCCATGCTGATTATTTAAGCGGACAGCGGACAGCGATCAGCAGACAGCCGATAAAAAGGTTGAAAGCCGACCGCTGAAAGCCGACTGCTGAAAGCTGAAAAATGTTTTCTTTTCAAGTTGAACATCACGAGGCCCTAAGCAGTGCCAGAAGCGGGAGGCTCCGGACCCCTCATGGAGAGATCCGGACCCCGATATTTATGCCGGTAGGCACTCAGGGTTCGGTGAAGGCCCTGACCCCGGAAGATCTATGGTCCCTGGGGGTTGAAATTATCCTGGCCAACACCTATCATCTCTATCTGCGGCCGGGTCATGAATTAGTGGCCCGACAGGGAGGGCTGCATTCTTTTATGCACTGGCAAGGGCCGATCCTGACCGACAGCGGGGGCTACCAGGTTTACAGCCTGGGGGCCTTAAGAAAGATCAGTAACGAAGGGGTCTCTTTTCGTTCTCATCTGGACGGCTCCAGCCATTTCTTGAGTCCTGAACTGGCCATTCAAATTCAGGAGGCCCTGGGGTCGGATATCGTTATGTGTCTGGATGAATGCACGCCTTATCCCGTCACCTATGACTATGCCCGTTTTTCTCTGGAATTGACCCGGGACTGGGCCCGGCGCTGCCGAGAGGCCCATGACACCAAAGAACAGGCCCTGTTTGGGATCATTCAGGGGAGTACTTTTAAAGACCTGAGAAAAGAAAGTGCCGAATCCATCGTGGATATCGGATTTGAGGGATATGCCCTGGGGGGACTGAGTGTCGGGGAGGAAAAGGCCCAGCGGTTGGAAATCATTGCCCAGACCCTTCCCCTGGTGCCGGAGGAAAAACCCCGCTATCTGATGGGACTGGGGACCCCGGAAGATCTGATCGAAGGGGTTGGTCTGGGGGCCGATATGTTTGATTGCGTCCTGCCGACCCGCAATGCCCGAAACGGGATGCTCTTTACCCGGAATGGTCCGCTGGTCATCAAAAAGGCCGAGTATGCCGAAGATCCCCTGCCCATCGACCCGGAATGCAGTTGTTATACCTGTCGAAACTATTCCCGGGCCTATCTTCGTCATCTGTATGTCTCGAAGGAGTTGCTTTCGTATCGCTTGAATACCCTGCATAATATCCATTATTTTATGGAGCTGATGCACACCATCCGGGAAGCTATCGTCCAGGATCGTTTCCTGGAATTTAAAAAAGAATTTTATAACCAGAGAAAGGAGTACCGTTTATGAATCTGTTCACATCTGTTGCCGAGGCCATGGGGAATCTGGGAGGAGGATCAGGAAGTTCCGGAGCGGGAGGATTCGCAGGACTGATCCCCTTGATTTTAATGTTTGTGATTTTTTATTTTTTGCTGATCCGACCTCAGCAGAAAAAGGCCAAGGACCATAAGGCCTTGTTGGCCAACTTGAAGCGTGGTGATTCGGTTATTACCAGTGGAGGGATCTACGGCCGGATCGCTGAGATCAACGATAATGTTATCGTTCTGGAGGTGGCCGATAAGGTGCGTCTTAAAGTCGCCAGAGGGTTTGTGTCCGGCTTGGCCGGGACAGGACAAGAGGCCGCCCCTCAGCCGCCCAAACCGGCCTAAATCAAGGTTTGCGGTTATAGGTCTCAGGTTTGAGGTAAGGAAGGTGTTGCCTTAAACGGGCGATCCCTCAACCTCAAGCGAAGCGTTATTTGGTTTAAGTTTTTTATGGATCGTAAATCTCTCTATTACTGGTTGGCTTTAAACCGGATCAGCGGGGTCGGGCAGGTCAGTTATGCCCGTCTACTGGAGAGATTCGGATCTCCGGAAATGGTTTTTCAAGCCGACCTGGAGGTCTTGCAATCCATCGAAGGGCTCAGAAGAAATACCGCCCTGGCCATTGTCAAATTTAAAAGGGCTGAAAAAATTGACCGGGAGCTCGATGAATTGGAACAACAGGGGGTAGGGGTCCTGACATTCAATGATCCCTTATATCCCCCTCTTCTGAGAAAAATTTTTGACCCGCCCCCTTATTTATACTATAAGGGGAGTCCTTCCTCCCAGGATGAGCAGTCCTTGGCCGTAGTGGGTTCCCGCCTGGGGACCTCTTATGGGATAAGAATGACCGAGCGATTGGCCTGGAGTTTGTCCCAAAGCCGATTGACGATTGTCAGCGGGATGGCTCGAGGGATTGATACCGCGGCCCATCAGGGGACGTTGATGGCCGGGGGTCGGACCGTGGCTGTGCTCGGGTCCGGTTTGGATGTGATTTATCCCCCGGAAAATGAAAAATTATTTCATCAGATTATTGAACGGGGGTTGGTATGCTCCGAATTCCCTTTGGGTACTCTTCCGGAGCGCCAGAATTTTCCAATTCGCAACCGCATCATCAGCGGCATGTCCCTGGGGGTGATGATTGTTGAGGCCACCTTGCGCAGCGGCTCCCTGATTACGGCCCGGCTGGCCTTGGATCAGGGGCGGGAGGTCTTTGCCGTCCCGGGCAGTATCGAATCCTTCAAAAGTACCGGGACGAACCGTTTGATCAAGCAGGGGGCCAAGTTAGTGGAACAGGCCCAGGACATATTGGAGGAACTGCGTTGGAAGGAGCCGCCCAAGCCGGTAGAGGCGGAACCGGACCCGGACCCGGACACACCAGCCAAGGTCCTTAACCCGTCCCTTTCCGGGGAGGAAAAACAAATCTGGGATTTCCTTTCCCAAGAACCGCTTCATGTGGATCAGGTGGCCCGGCAGAACGAGATGGGGATATCCCGGAACTTGTCTTTATTGCTGGAGATGGAACTCAAAGGCCTGATCAAACAATTGCCCGGGAAATTGTTTGTGCGTCGATAAACAAAAGCACCTGAAAATCAGGTTGATCCTGTCAAATTTAAATTTTTTTTAAGGATGATGGAAAAAGAATAATGGAAAAATCGTTGTTGATTGTAGAGTCCCCTACCAAGGTGCGGACTATTAAAAAATATCTTGGACCCGGGTTTGAGGTCAAGGCCTCCCTGGGGCATATTAAGGATTTACCGCCAAACCTTCTTGGGGTGGAAATCGAAAATAATTTCAAGCCGGAATTTCAGATTATTTCCGGAAAAAACCGGGTGCTGAAAGAACTCAAGCTGGCGGCCAAAAAGATCCGCCATATTTACCTGGCCCCTGACCCGGATCGCGAAGGGGAGGCCATTGCCTGGCACCTGGCTGAAGAATTGGCCGATAAGGGCAAAGAGTTCCACCGGGTCTTGTTTCATGAGTTGTCCCCCAAGGCCATTCAGGAGGCCCTGGCCCACCCGGAGCAATTAAACGAACAGCGTTTTCAATCGCAATTGGCCCGGCGGATTCTGGACCGTCTGGTGGGCTATCAGATCTCCCCTCTCCTTTGGGATAAAGTCAAAAGAGGCTTAAGCGCCGGCCGGGTCCAGTCCGTGGCGGTTCGAGTCATCTGCGACCGGGAACGGGAAATCCAGGCCTTTGTTTCCAAAGAATACTGGTCTATCACGGCCCTGCTGCAGGCCGATCTGCCCCCTGATTTTGAAGCCCGGCTGATCAAAGGGCAGGGCAAGGCCGTCAAGATCAGCACAGAAGACCAGGCCCGGTTGATCACTGAACGTTTGACCCAAGAGCAGTTCCAGGTGGTCAAGGTCGATAAAAAGGAACGCCGGCGGAATCCCTTACCTCCTTTTACCACCAGCCAGTTGCAGCAGGAGGCCTTTCGAAAATTGCGTTTTCCGGCCAAAAAAACCATGTTTCTGGCCCAGCGTCTCTATGAGGGGGTTGAAGTCGGAGACGAGGGCCTGGTCGGCTTGATCACCTATATGAGAACGGATTCCACCCGGGTCTCTCAAGAGGCCTTGACTGCGGTTCGGGATTTTATTCAGACCCGGTTTGGATCGGACTATGTGCCCGGCAAACCCCATTTCTATACCAACAAGAAGTCGGCCCAGGATGCCCATGAAGCCATCCGGCCTACTTCCATGAAGTTGTCGCCTGATGTCTTGACCGCCCACCTGGAAAAGGATTTGCTGGCCCTCTATCGTCTGATCTGGAATCGATTTGTGGCCAGCCAAATGAAGGCGGCCGTGTTTGACCAGACCTCGGTGGATATCCAGGCCGGTGACTATTTGCTGCGGGCGACAGGCTCGATTCTGCGGTTTCCCGGGTTTACGACCGTCTATGAAGTCGGCAAAGATGCCCTGGCTTCAGAGGAGGAAGAGGATGAGAAAAAAGGACAGCTCCCGGATCTTACGGTGAAGCAAAAACTGACCTTGCTTCAAGTCCATCCCAAACAGCACTTTACCCAACCCCCGCCCCGCTATACCGAAGCCACTCTGGTTAAAGAATTAGAGGAAAATGGCATCGGCCGCCCCAGTACCTATGCCGCCATTATCTCCACTATTCAGGATAAAGAATATGTCAAGAAAGAGAAAATTTTTTTCCACCCCACCGAACTGGGGTTTTTAGTCAATGATCTCCTGGTAAAAAATTTTCCTGAGATCCTGGATGTTCAGTTCACCGCCTTGATGGAAAATAATCTGGATCTGATCGAAGAAGGGAAGATGGAATGGACCAAGGTCCTGGAGGATTTCTACCGGCCTTTTGCCAAAACCCTGGCCTTGGCCCGCACCGATATGAAACAGGTGCGGGGCAACGGCGTCAAGACCGATATTCGTTGTCCGGTTTGCAGCAAACCCATGACCATCCGAATCGGGAAAAATGGCCCTTTTCTGGCCTGTTCCGGCTATCCGGAATGCAAACAAACCCAAAATTTTATTCGCGATGAGAAAGGCGGTATTCAACCTGTGACGACAGAAGCCCCTCAAGGGCAGGTTTCGGAAAAAGAATGTCCCCAATGCGGAAAAGGGATGGTGGTCCGCACCGGGCGATTTGGATCCTTCTGGGCCTGCAGCGGCTATCCGGAGTGTAAGGCCACCCAGCCTCTTTCCCCTGAAGGGACGACAGAAGGCGCACCTCCCAGGGTAGTCAGCGATCAGGTTTGTCCCAAGTGCGGAGGGCCCATGGTGGTGAAAAAAAACCGCTTTGGAGGGACCTTCCTGGCCTGTGAACAATACCCGAAATGTAAATCCACCCTGCCGGTGACCACCGAGTTTCCTTGTCCTAATCCGGGCTGTCAGGGGATGCTGGTATCCCGGGTGGCCAAGAAGAAAGGGTTAAAATTCTTCGGCTGCAGCCGTTTCCCGGAATGTAAATTCATGGTCTGGGGAAAACCCGTCAAGGAACCCTGTCCCCGTTGCCAAGCCCCTTTCTTAGTGGAAAAGACCACCAAGAAGGAGGGAACAGTCTGGTCCTGTGTGAACAAAGAATGCGGGTATCAGCAGGGCAGGGGTGGTGAATAAGAATCTGATTTTCCAAGGAGGGAATGGATAGATGAAACCTGTAACGATTCTTCTTTGGGTGTGCGGTTTGGTTTTTCTTTCCGGAGGTCTAGAGGCCAAGGCCGGCCCTGCACCGATCGTGATCGGCCTTCAGGGGCCTGTTACCGGGGCCTGGGCCTACGAGGGCCAGATGGCCAGACAGGCCTTGTGAGACGGCGGCAGCCCTGATCAACAAAAAAGGGGGCATCCTCGGGGGAAGAAAAATAATCCTGCGGGTGGTCGATGATGCCGGGGAGCCCAAGACCGGGGCCCTGGTGATCGACAGTTCCATCAAATACTATTTTTTGATTTGGGCTGTAGTCGGTTTAAGCATACTTCTTCTGATCAGCCTTCAGAATTCCAGGATCGGCCGGGCCTGGACCGGTAGCGAGCATCCCTTCCTCACCAATGGAGAGGGAATAGGGAATCAGGGGAATAATGGAAGAGTTGGTCCAGCGCTCGCCTTGATATGGGTACCGTTCAGGATTCCCGTTTATCTCACCGTATACCCCCGGCCATCAAGACAGGCATTCATGGCCCGTTGATAATCCCCTCGCTTCTGGATTATTTGATCTTCGAGCATACCGGCAGGCGGTTTGGTCGGGTCATACCCGGTCTGGCCCGCAGCCCAGCGGTGACACTCATAGCGATCATCGGCCTGTTTCTTTTCATCCTGGCCTTGGCGGGGATAGATGAATAAGGGTTCCCCGGACATTTGGCCGCCGGAAGGAGGCCCTGGAGGGGGAGGACTCTGAGGCGGAGGCGGTCCCGGGCTGACCTCGACCGGCGGAGGTGCAACGACCACGTAGCCGCCGGGACCGGCCGTGTAATAGACCTCATTGGCATAGTAATAGGGCGCTCCCCCTATCATGATGGTCGTGTAATAGGGGGGTAAAAAGGGGACGGCCAGTCCGATGGGAGGGGGCACGACCAGGAAACGCCGCCCCATAGGGCGATACCAGGCTCCACCAAAAAAATAGTATCGGTCCCGGCCAAAAGTCACCATCCGGTGTTCTCGTGGCAGCACATGAATATACTGACCGCGAGCCGGATAGGAACGGTTATGATGATAACGGGAATCCCTAAATTCACGATGACGGAAGTCCCGTTCGGCCGCGCCGGCCATCCGGCAAAGCCCGGTCAGGAGGATCCCCAACAGTAGGGTTAAAATAAAACACTTATTTTTTGTGTTGCCAAGACATGACATGGATAGTGCCTCCTTAAAAACAGATACCGATTATTCGATCTTCTTTATTTTACACTATAGCCCCGGCCTTCCAGGCAGGCCCCCATGGCCCGCCGGAAATCAAGTTCCTTTAGTTCGGATTGCGCCAGGCGTGCCTGATCTCCACGGGCATAGGCCTCTTCCTGTCGCCGGGCCTCCTCCTGTCTGACCGAATCCGAGGCCGCCCCGGCAATAGCCCCACTGGCTGCGCCGATCAAGGCCCCACCGGCGGCATGTCTCGGCCCACCGAGAACAGCACCCAGCACGGCTCCGGCGATGGCAAAAAGGGCCGTATCGTGACCGGGAGGCGGTAAGGGGACCACCTTGACCCGTTGCTCGGGAGGTCGGGACGAGAGCCCCGGATCAAACCCGGTCTGTTTAATCGCCCAGTTATAACATTCATAATGATCCCTGGATTGTTGTTCGACGGTCTGCCCCTTAAGGGGATAAAAATAGACCTGGGCAAGGGAGGGTCGAGGGGGCCCGGCTACAGGCCGAGTGACCACCCGTTCCGGCATAGGATAACAGGCCAGCAACCCGGAGACAGTCAAAAGAAGCAAAAGCCCAAGACCGACCCTCGCAGTTATATTCCTCTTTCGTTTTGGCATCATCACGTACTTTCTCCTTATTAATGAAATTTGGTAATTTCACCTTTTAAAAACCAATAATACGGCCGCCACGGTTGGGCCCTATTTTAATTAAAATTATATCATAGAGGTTAAATGAAAGTCAAACAGCCAAAGAAAGGGCCAGGCAGGTGGACAAATAATCATCATAACCTGTGTCCGTCCGGAAAGGGGCATTGTTAAAAGAATTTATCAAAGGTAATGTGCTCCGAATGGAGAATTTTTTGTGGCACTGGGCCCGATCTGCCCCAAACAACGATAAAACCTATCGGATCAAATAGTCCGTTTGGCCGGACCCCGTTACTAACAATCGTCTGTGGGGCAGGCCCTTCACGTTCGGGAGGCAGAAGGAATACTCACTTTTGAGCCCGCACTCCACACAGGGATATTTTACGACGACGGACCTGCACTTGATGGCATCCCGGATATCGGATTCGAGTTCCAGCCGACCGCCGCACGAACAGGCCCAGGGGACCACGAGAATACAGACAATCCCGGCGATGTCCTCCTCGAGGATATTGAATGATCCCAGTCCGAGTTGCCTCCATTCTTCCAGGAGCTCCGTGTAAAACCTGCGAGTCCGAATGTGGCGCTCCCGCGCCAGGAATCTTCCGGTTGACGTCTTCAGCGTATCCGGAGCGTGATGGGCATACGTCAGTTCGATACTGGCCCGAACCATCAGGTCATTATCTAAAAAGCGCCGGCGCAGGGCGTTCTTAGCGAAAAACTGGGCAATCCCCAGGCTTCCCAGTTTGTCGAGACAATCCGCATCGTACACCACTCGTCCGATGTCACTGGTTGCCTCATCCTCGAGATACATAGAAAGGATGGCCTGGTTGATGATCGGAATCCATTTCTCGTAGACGGTTCCGGAAAGGATCCGTTCCACGAATTCAACGGCATTTTTCTCTTCCGGGATATCGTCCTCATGATAGCTCCCGTGGGCAAACTTACCCGTGTCATGCAACAGGCCCGCCAGCAGGGCCGGCTCTGGCTCCCGTCCCTCTACTTTTGCGATGTGGTGGGCGATGCGCCCGACTCTGGAACTGTGGGCCCAAAGGCTGGAAAACGTCTCTTCGGCTGATTTATGCTGATAGACGGTCTCCTGTTCGATCAAGGTTTGACGAACCTCCTGTAACACGTCGGGGGCGATGGACTTGAGTGCATCCAGGCCGGATGCCTCCTTTTGCGGTGGCCAGGCTCCTGTCTTTTCCAACCCTTGTCCCTCTGGGCTTTGCCCGAGCCAATAACGATAGTCCTCTATCGTGTTGATGTTCGCGAAGGCAAGATCCATCCGTTCCGTCAGCCCGTGGCGTGCAAACCAGTCACCGTTCAGGCGAAGGGTCTTGCAGGACTGTGTCAGGTTTTCGATTTTGAAAAAGTTGGCGTCGAGGATTTTCCGCATTGCGGGCAAGCACCGCTTGCGGTAGAAGGCGTGCAGAAACTCCGGCCTCCCACGCGGCCAGGGCACCACGATGTCGAATGCACCGAGTTCGTGGAACTGGGCCCGGATCAGCTCTTCGTTCAGGAAGGGCATGTCCGCCGCGCACACAAAGGCCACTTCGTGTTTGATCCTTCGGAGTCCGCTGTAGATTCCCATCAGGGGACCGCAGCCCGGGCGCTCGTCTGCTACAAGAGGGAGGCGGAGGAATCCATACTTCTCCGGCGTGTTGGTAACGATTAGGACCTCTTCAAACAAGGAAAGGACCACCCTTGCCGTCCGTTCGATGATCGGTCTTCCGTCTATTTCCAGAAGTGGCTTGTCCGGCGTTAGCCTCTTGCCTTGTCCTCCGGCCAGGATCAGGCAAGAGGCCTCGGTCTTTTTCGAAACGGCCTCAATCATAGGCTATGTTTCTCTAACCTCCCAAAATCAGGGGACACCAACCTTATTTGATTCTCTAACGTTACGTAATTGAGTCTGGTGTCTCTCGATTTTGTGATTTTAAGATTTTAGGTTTTATTCTCTTTTGACCTGTACACGAATTTTAATTTTTCCGAATTTTACAACATCCCCTGAAAAGATTTTTTTTCGTTTTCTGGTTTCAACTTTTCCATTTACTAAAACGTAACCTTCCGAAATTACATATTTCGCTTCGCCGCCGCTATCGACCATATTCCCGAACTTCAAGATTTTATAGAGCTCAATCGGCTCTTCTGAAATTTCTATTGCTTCCATTTTCCTACTTCCTGGCAGTCTCTTTCAATACTATTATCACAAAGATCATGAAGTTCATATTTATTCAATAAAACAAAAAATACCTCTTGACGTAACTACTTAAGTTCATTATAATTTATTTTTAGATACTATGCCTTTCGTCCGGTTATCCCGCTTCTGTCTAACATACTATCTGTGCTCAAAATACCGACAATCTTTTGTGGCCACCCGGGGTCGACCCAACGCTGCACCGGATCGTCGAAAAAGCCGGCTCACGGTGAACCGCATGTTCGGCCTCAAGGTGCTTGACATTTACTGGATGCTGACGTACCATATGTAGTACGATAAGGAGGAGATCAAAAATGACGATATTATCGGCTTCAGAAGCAAGAAGACGCTTGTATACCTTGGTCGATGAAGTAAAAGAAACCCACGAACCGGTTCAGATTGTGGGAAAGCGCAGTTCTGCTGTACTGATCTCGGAGGAAGACTGGCGGGCCATAAAAGAGACCCTTTATCTCACTTCTATTCCCGGCATGCGTGAGTCCATCAAGAAAGGCCTTAAAACTCCCGTTGAAAAATGTGCCGAGGAGCCGGGTTGGTGAGTTGGCGCCTGGTTTTCACTAAACAGGCACAGAAAGACGCCAAGAAAATAGCGCCGTCGGGGTTCAAGCCGGCGACATTGAGGTTGCTGGATATCCTTAGTGAAGACCCTTACCAGAATCCACCTCCTTTCGAAAAACTGGTTGGTGACCTCTTCGGGGCATATTCACGAAGAATCAACATACAACATCGTCTGGTCTATCAGATTCTTGATGATACGAAAACGGTAAAGATTATTCGGATGTGGGCACACTATGAATGATAAGACCACATATTGTTTTAACAAATAAAATTTACTTTAATCGATCAATTTTTATGCAACTTCGATGGTAATAGAAAGGAACCTTACAGAAGATGATAAAAGATGAAGAACTCAAGCAATATCCGGCAACGAGTGATTCGGACGTAGTAGCACCTCTGGATTCCAAACAGAACTCGGCGGAGGTCCAGGAGGGATTGTTGATTGAGCCGGAAGACCGGCTGCCGGAGATCTCCTTAGAGGCCCTGCCCGAGGGATTGCGTCTGGCGGCGGCCAAGGCGGGCTGGGGGAGCCTTCTGCCGGTCCAAGCCAAGGCCATTCCCTATTTTCAGGCCCGGCGGGACCTGATGATTCAATCCCAGACCGGGAGCGGCAAAACCGGGGCCTACCTGCTACCCATCCTGGACCGGATCGATCCAAAGAAGTCCGTCTGCCAGGCCCTGGTGCTGGTTCCCACCCGGGAGTTGGCCCAGCAGGTGGCCAGAGAGGCCGAGATGCTGGGGAGTCCGATGGGGGTGCGTTCCATCGGGGTTTATGGCGGTGTGGGTTATGGCCCGCAACTGGAGGCCTTTCAGCAGGGTGTCCAATTAGTGGTCGGCACACCGGGCCGGGTGCTTGATCACTTGCTCAAACGCTCCCTTTCGTTGAAGCACCTGGAGGTCCTGGTCTTTGATGAGGCCGATCGTCTCCTTTCCATGGGTTTTTATCAGGACATGAAGCAGGTCCAGGAATATTTGCCTTCCCATCCTTACAACAGCTACATGCTCTCAGCCACCTTTCCGGGCTTTGTAGTCCGGTTGGCCGACGAGTTTCTTCAGCAACCCGGCTTCCTCAGCCTGAGCCGGGATCAGGTCTATGTGGCCGGGACCGACCATTTCTACTACGTGATCCCGGGGATGGAAAAGGACCGGGGCCTGATCCGGATCATCGAAATCGAAAACCCGGTTTCGGCCATAATCTTCTGTAACACCAAAATCACCGTGCATTATCTCACGGTAGTCCTTCAGCGCTTCGGCTACGATGCCGATGAGTTGAGTTCCGACCTGACCCAGGGGGCGCGGGAAAAGGTTATGGCCCGGGTCCGGGAAGGGGCGTTGCGTTTCTTGGTGGCTACCGATGTGGCGGCCCGGGGCATCGATATCCAGGAGTTATCCCATGTCATTCAATACGAGCCCCCGGAGGACCCGGAGATCTATATTCATCGGGTCGGACGGACCGGCCGGGCCGGTGCCAGCGGGGTGGCTCTTTCCTTAGTTACCCTCCTGGAAGAAATCAAGTTGAAACAAATCGGCCGGAAATTCGGTTTTGATCTTCAAGAACGCCCAATGCCTTCTGATACCGATGTGGAGGACATTGTTTCCCAACGGGTTACCGCGATGCTGGAAGCGGATCTGCGTTCCCGCGACAGCCTGAAGGCCGAGCGGATGAAGCGATTTCTTCCCCTGGCTCAAAGCCTGGGACAGGGGGATGAGGAGTTGGCCCTGCTCGCCATGCTGCTGGATGAATACTACCAGAAAACGTTGCCGGCCAGGCCTCCTCAACCCCCTCGGACAGGGTCTTTTGAGTCAAGATCACGGACCGGTCAGGAAGGGCGGGGCAGACGCCCCCGGAATCGGGACAGGGGAAGGTCCCGGAAGAGATAGATTGTAGGGTTCCAATTTGGGTCCAACAAAGAAACGCAAAGCGTTTTGGAGGACACCCCCCAACAAGACCTCCCTATGACCCTTTAATTGAAAGTTAGAGATAAATTCTCAGATGATATTTTGTGAGAAGCTGAAATGGGTTAGAAAAACCCTTAAGGTCCGACAACGGCATAGGCATTGCTGATTACGACGGCCCGGTCGGTGCGGACCTGGATAATGAACCGTCCTTCTTCAACCTGCCAGCCTTCAGTCGTCAGGGTCTCGCCGGGATAAACCACCTCGGAGAAACGGGCCTTGAATACCTTGAAGCGTCTGACGTCTCCGCTGCAAAGGCCGTATACAATGGCCCGGGTGGCGTACCCGTAGGTGCACAGACCATGGAGGATCGGTTTGGCGAAGCCGCCTCCTTGGGCGTATTCCGGGTCTATGTGAAGGGGGTTCAGGTCCCCGCTGAGTCGATATAAGGCGGCCTGGTTTTCCGGGATTTTGTGCCTGACCCGGAAATCGGGTTCGACCCCGCCAGGAGGATGCACCGGTTCCGTTTTTGGGCCTGGATCTCCACCGAAACCCCCGCCCCCGACATGAAAGGCGATGTGTTCAACATCAAAGAGATGGGTCCCGTCTTCTCCATGACCCTGGGATTGAAAGACAACCACCGCCGATTTGCCTTTGTCGAAGACATCGGTCACCCGGCCGGTGGCCAGAATCTTCCCCTGGGGAGGAATTGGGTGATGAAGGCGGACCATCTGTTCTCCATGAAGGAAGCGGTTGCCTTCCAGGCGTTTGGCGAAATCAAGGATCAGCCCGCCGGCGGCCAGGGCTGCGAAACTGGGGAAGACCTTCAGGCCTCCCGGGACTTTCTCGTAAACAAAGGGAAGCTCATCGGCCTGGGCGCCGATGCCCAGGGCATAGAGGACCACGTCCTTCCAGGTGTACTGGAAACTATGACTTCGCGTTTCTCTTCCTGCGGACCTCCAGTCTAATTCCGGCATTATCTTTTCCTTCCCAATTGCTTTAAATTTTTTTATCCCCCTGTCAAGGTCTGTTTTTGAAGGCCTCGGCAAAGGGGTTATTGGAAAAAGTGTTTTTTTGTTTCGGGGGTGTTTCCGGTCTCTGCTCGGTTTTCTTTTTGTCCCGGCCCTTTAATGGGCCGCCGGGCCGGGACGGGTCTTCTTTCATGGATAGGGAAATTCGTTTTCTGGACAGGTCAACCTTCATCACGGTGACGTTTACCTTCTGGTGAACCCTGACCACCTCAGCCGGATTTTTGACAAACCGGTTGGACAATTGGCTGATATGAACCAGCCCGTCCTGATGGACGCCGATGTCGACGAAGACCCCGAAGGCGGTGATATTGGTCACGATGCCGGGAAGCTTCATC
>JAZDOU010000359.1:0-6639 GCA_043798385.1 Pseudomonadota bacterium | reverse complement strand
GATCTTTCCGGATGAGAACATACCGTGGTCGATTTGTCTCCATGGCCAGAAACCCTTTGAAAAAGGGGTTTCTGGCCAGAGCTTCGAGTCAGAATCCAGGTGTTTCCATCCGGAAATTTGAATTTCCGGATGGAAACTATTAAACAATTTCATTAAAAACCGATTTCATTTGTTCCCATCTATAATAATTGAGAAGATTTTTATTGAAGTCTTTCGAAACAGATTGTTTTATTTCAGGTGCATAGTCTGCTTCGCCTCCCACTCCCCTTTTTAGTGTAGTATAAGCATATCGGATACACCAATCCGTATAAATATCGCCACCGATGAGATCCTCCCGGTTATCATATTTAGTATATTCGGTCCAGTCTGCCTTCTTCGATTTTAGTTGGGGAATTGTTTTTTCTAACAAAAGAATTCCTTTTCGGTGTCTATTTTTTTCAACATCCGAATGGTTCTCTGCTTCAGGATTAACAATTCCAAACTCATTAATAATTTTTTGAAGCAGAGATAGGGGAGCGCGCTTTTTGTCTGCTATTTCATCCACCATCCTTTTTATGGTATTATAAATAAGTCTGATACACGCATCCTTCCAAACATCGTCATCAATAAGATCCAACGTTTTTAATTCGAGAGGACCGGGGCCGAGCTCTGCTTTGGTCGGTTTTATCTGGGGAATCGCAGCTTCTATTTTCTCAAAAACCTTTTTAAACAGGCTCATATCCTTATTCGTTAGCTTAGTAAAATTTCTGCCAATGTTTATAAATTTACATAATCTTCCAGTTTCTATGAAATCCGATAGAACGTACCTTTCCCTTTTGTTTTGGTGAATCACATTCAAAATATCATTAAATAATATAAATTTCTCCTGTTGTTCAAACCCGTTGGCCATGACATAAATGCTATTTACCAACTTTTTCATCTCTGTTCGAAAATTAATTCTTTTCCGATCCTTCTTTTCCACCACCCTTTTTATGGTATTATAAATAAGGCTGATACACGCATCCTTCCAAACATCGCCATCAATAGGATCCAACGTTTTTAATTCGAGAGGACCGGAGTCGAGCTCTGCTTTGGTCGGTTTTATCCGGGGAATCGCAGCTTCTATTTGCTTAAAAGCCTTTTTAAAAATGTCCATCTCCTTATCGGTCTGGGAAACAAATTTCCCGTCAAGTTTAATAAATTTCAATAATCTTACTAATTCCATCACATCTGCCTGACTATACGGTTCCTTTTGTCCCTGATGAATCACCTTCAAAATACCATTAAACATAGTTATTGCAGGGTCTACGTTTTGAACGCCTGTTTTTTTAATTTCAGAAAGCAATCCTTGGATCTGGGAATCAGTATCACGTCTTTTTAGAATTTCTTTTTCAACTTTTCCTTCTATCAGCCCATGAATACTGCGGATACTCCAATCAACCCAAATATCGCCACCTATGGGTGATTTTAAATTCAACTTCAAAAAATCTTTATCTTTTTCTTTATTGGGGAATCCGGAGCCTATGGCATCCAGGCCTTTTTTAAAAAGTTCCGGGTCTTTTTGAATGGTTTCTATTAATATTTCACGATAAGGGGACGATTTTAATAAACCTCTGATTTTAGAAATATCTTCCCCACAATCTTCTTTTTTTTTAGTTTTGTCCCTGAGACGAACGGTATCGATAAGGGCACGAAAGGCATCTAAGGCTGAATCAATTAACTCCTCCGGGTTTTTATCGGCCTGCCGACCCACCGCAAGAATGGTTTCCCCCAAATTCCGGACCTTTCGCTTGAGAATTTCTTCTTCTACCGCCTTTTTCATATAGGAATGAATGGTCTTGATCTCAGACTCCTTATCAAGGTCCACCCGTTTCTTCCCATTCCCTCTTCTCATCAAAAGATTCTGTCCGATCAGATCAAGATGTTGCTTGATCAAATCCAGGTCGGTATCATCAGCTTGTTCCATGATATTATGGAGTTGGGATTTGATTAATCTTTCAACCCCGCTATCCTGTCCCCTGGAAGCACCAATATTTTTTGTCAGGGAAACGGCTTTGGTATAGACCCTCAACATTTCTTCTTTGGCATGATTTAATTTTTTAACATTTATTCCGGCCTGGTTTGAGGGGATCTGTTTGATAGTCCTTAACGAGAGAGAAACCTGACGTTCAGACCCTGAAAAAATTCTACCAAGCTTCTTATCCCATCGGGTTTGCCCCGGTAAAGGAACAATTTTTCGGGAGGAGGCATTTTTCCCAGAACTATTCGCCCCCTTTCCGGTTTCGTTAATCCCGTTTCCATAGAATCGCGAGCTGAATCTATTAAATTCGTCAATTGTAATTTGAAATCCGCTAATAAATGTTACCTCCGTAATCTTCTTAAATAAACGGTGAAGTAATTCCCCAAAAAAAAACCCACCGCCAGGGTGGGTCTAATGTATTGCCTTTTCCATCCTCCGGCAGATCAGCCACCCCTGTAGGGTCTGTATCTTTGCGTCCCCCCCTTGCGGAAGGTTTGCCTTTTTCAGGATGTGAAGAAGGTATACAGTTTATTCAAATATGTCAAGAAAAATTTTTATAAATTGAGTGCTTCCCGGGAAAAAACCCACCCCATCGGGCCAAGTGTGTTGTTAAAAAGGTGATCCCGGCTACCCGGAAGACCCCGGCCTTTGAAATTAGCCCAATCCCCGAAACGGCGACCGGAGTACGCAGATAGTCTGGACAATAATGGGATTTAGTTCAATTTTCTGATAAAAGAATACGGATTATCCGGGTTTTCTTCATGGGGATTCATTTGAAAAAATGTGTAATGCTTATTAAGTTCTTCAATGATATCGGGGGCCAATAACCCCCTATCCATTTCGCCGGTATATAGATATTTGATTATTATACTATAAGCGGCATAAGGGAGCTCCAGGTAATCATGGACCTGTTGGGAATCATCTTTGACATTGAGAAACATATCCCGAAAGGTTTGGGATCTTGCCAATAAAACAATCTGATCCACTTTAATCACTGAATCCCCCACAATGATCGAAAAATCTTTTGAATCGGTATCCTCATATAATTTTTTCATATCGTTCCTGAAACCATAGAAACCATTTTTTTTAACAAAATCTCTCCCTTGAATTCCGAACTGGGCACAAAATTCTCTGACGGATTTTTCGTCAGCGGCTGAAACCACCCCGGAATAGACCCATTTTAGAAATACCTCCACCTCTTTAGAATTTTTTAAGGCAAAAAAAACGTCTGTTGTTTTTGTAATATCCTGATTTAAACGTAGTTTAAATAATTTTCTATGAACCCCTATTGGTTTCTGATCCTTGGTAGTGAAGGTGTAATCGCAGGCTTGTTGTTTTAACAATATTTCCAAAAAATCATACGAGAGGGTATGGGCATATTTCATCAGGTCCACCAGACTGTATTGTCCATATATCTGAAGACCATCTATAACGAGTCGGCTCTTTATAGCTATGACATTCAGGTAATAAGCGTGTAAATATTGAATATAACTATCAGCGCCGCGGTCCAGGAGCAACTTGATATATTCCGGGTTGCTTTTTCTACAAGCGATCATCAAGGGCGTTTCTCTCTTAAAATTGATTACATTTAATTCGGCACCATGATCCAGGAGCAGCTTGATTGACTCCTGGTTATCGGTATATCTACAAGCCATCAGCAAGGGCGTTTCTCCCTCAGAATTGATTACATTTACTTCGGCGTCGTGGTCCAGGAGCAGCTTGATAATTTGGGGGCCATTGTTATATCTACAGGCCATCATCAACGCCGTTTCTCCCTTAGAATTGATTTCATTTACTTCGGCACCATGGCCCAGGAGCAGCTTGATAATTTCCAGACCCACATCAAAAAAATTTATTTTGTTTTCCGTATTGTCGAAACGAAGCCAAGACTCGTCAAGTATTATTCCCCAGACGTCCGTTCTCCTGTAATGCAGTTGTATAAGTTTCGGGGCGAGATTTCTACATACAATCATCATGGGGGTATCTTTATCTTTGCCTGTTACGTTTATATCAGCGCCACGATCTATAAGCAGCTTAATAATTTCAGCGGTTTTATTGTTTTTTTGTGTATATATCAAATTAATATCATCAACCAGAAGATAAAATTTATTTAAGTTTTTCCCATACGGTATAAATTCCGGGTTGAGATCTCTACAGGCAATCAACAAAACGAAACCCATATTAAAACATTCTTTCTTTACATTAAAAAAGCCCCATTTATTAGAAAGCAGCCTTATAAATTCCGGATCGATTTTCCTAAGAGCTTTATATAACGACATGTTCTCATAAGGATTTTTTTTAGTTACCTTATGACAGCATTTAAAAAAATTTTTACTGGGTAGGACGGTCGGTGGTGGCAGTGCCTCCATGAAATCCCAGCGGCTCGAGTTTTGGACTTTCGAGACTTTACGATCCTGAATTTTCAAATTTGAGGTGATTTTTTTAGAATCGTCCCTGTTTGGAGGACCGTTTTCCTGAGGCGGGGTACTTCTATGGGTTATCGTTCGCCTTTCTAATTCCAATCGTCTGAACGGTTTGGCTGGATTTTGGATTTCCTGATGGGTGGGGTTTTCTATTACAGCCTGTTGAAAAGTTGTTCTTACCGCATGGCTTTCTAAATCTCTCGGACTGTTACACATCGGCGACCTCCATACCAATTTAACCAACTAATAGGGACGTTGTTCATTTTATTCAATTTTATTGGCGGCCTCCATACTTTTGATGGCCATGGCCACTCCCGTTGTTCCCACCCCTACCAGGCGGGCAATTTCAGCCATTGAAATTCCGTATCAGTTTAGCTGTTTGAAAAAACCTTCAAAAATCCCTCCCGACCTCCCTTTGTCAAAGGGAGGGGATAAACTTCCCCCTACGGAAAAGGGGGATTGAGGGGGATTTAGCACTTTGCATCATATGCAGAGTTTATTTTTTGTCTTTTTTCAAAGCGCTAAACTGTTACGGCCAAATTACGGGTTTCGGTTTCAACGACCAGGGACCTGAGGCGATCGACAAAGTCCTTTCGATCTTCCTCATTCCGGAAGATTTTGCTTCCTTCTATCCCCCGGACCATGACATGGTGCAGGGTCCCGGGAACATCTAAACGAGCTTTCCGCGGCATATTTCTCTTTTAGTCTGTTTCGCTCTTCCAGTTAAGTAATTTTTGAACTAAATGAACAACGTCCCCAATTATAGTCCAAGGAGAAACAGCACCAAAGGTACACAACGAATTTCTTTTTTCCCGACCTTTTCCATCCGCTCCAGGTCATTGGTGATAAGAAAGCATTCCCCTGGGTTTGCCGATCGGGAACGGGATTCAAAGGCAGCCAGTTCCCGAGCCGGGATCATTGTCTCCGATGCATCGGCCTGCCAAACCTGGATCGATTGAACAATCCGCAGCCCTTCTTTTACTAGGAAATCGATCTCCCCGCCGTTGCTGCCGTAATAGATTTGCTCGTGGCGCCTCCGCAGGTGGTTCAGGACGATGTTTTCAGCCAGCCAACCGGAGTCCTCGGAGAAAGTGAAGGCCACCCGGTTGCGAAGGCCGGTGTCGATGGCGTAGGGCTTAAAACGAGCCCGGAGGCTCTTTTTTAAAGAAGTCTCGAATTTCGGAAGCCGGTAAATCAGGAAGCTTTCCAGCAAGGCCGAAGTGTAGTTTTCCACTTTGTCTTGGGAAACAGCGAAATTCCTTTTCAGGTTGGTGTTGCTGGTTAGTCGCCCGATGGTGGTCATCAAATAGGTGGCCAGGTTCTGAAGCGTCAGGGTGTCGCGTATCTCGTTCCTGGAAACCACATCACGGTGAAGAATATCTTCGAAATACTGTTTCAGCAGCAGTTCCTTGTCTTCAGGCTCTTTCCGGAGCACCACTTCCGGAAAGCCACCGTACTGCCGGTACTCGGCAAAAAGGTTCCGGATGACGGATTTCCGCTCGAAATAATCCGTCTTCGAACCCACCGTTACGCCCTTGAATCGCAGGAACTCTGAAAACGACAGAGGGAAAATCTCAAAGGAGACATGACGACCGGTCAGCTTCGCCCCGACTTCCCGGCTTAGTAACCGGGACGAGGAACCCGTTATGATGATTTTCAGGTTTTCGGTTTCGCTGCGGCCGCGGACCCACCTTTCCCATTCCGGTATATTCTGAATCTCGTCGAGGAAAAGGTAACACTTTCCGGAGGGGCATATCTTTTCCCGGTAGACCCGGTAGATCTGCTCCAACAATTCTAAGGAATATTCGGCAGCGAAAAGGGGTTCTTCGAGGTTGACGCGCAGTAGTTGATGGGGCTTTTTACCCTTTTCCAGGAGGGTCCGGATCATCTGGGCCATAAGGGTGGACTTGCCGCTGCGGCGTACCCCTTTGAGCAGGAGGATCTCTTTCTGGTTCAGTTCACGGGCACAACGCTCCAGCACTTCACGGGGAATCCCGGCCTCGACACCCCCAGTGGCCCAAAATCTATTGTAACTATGTAGTATTTCTATAAGTTTATTTGCTTCCATGTTTGTTATCCGGTATATCGGTTAATTTATTACAATATAACACCGGTATATCGGTTAATCAATCTTTTTTTTAATAACCGGGAATAATACTCGGCACCAAGTCGAGTTATAAAAATGTCGGTCCCCGTCCAGGGGAAGAGCCCGCTTAT
>JAZDOU010000343.1:0-2874 GCA_043798385.1 Pseudomonadota bacterium | reverse complement strand
CTGACCGTCGGCCAAGCCCGAAAGGAAGGGACGGCCTTCTTTCAGGATTTTATTGGCCAACAGCATGGGGACGATCCTTGGGGCAGACAATAACCAGGGTCCTTATCCTCCGGCTCTCCTCCTTCCGCCGGTAGGTGGACCGATGTTGGCGAAATCTGGTCCACCTACAGTGCCGGTATTGCCCGGGCTTTTCAACGGCTTCCCAATTCCAGACCCCTTTAAGAACACCCCGGTTTTTCTCTGCTTTTAAGCCTCCTTTCCGCGAGGGAATAATAATTTTTTTCTTGACTTTTGTGTCAATATTGACCTATATGCCAATATTGACAGGTAGAAGGCCTCCTGTAACAACACTCACACCTCTAAGTTTTATATTTCACTAAAAATATGCCTTAGGACAGGAAACTTGTTCACCACCTTTTCTCTCATAGACCCTATCTATTTTTCAACGACCCTTTTTTATCTGGCCGGCCTGTTGACCTTTCTTTTCCGGCAGGGGAAAATCAGCTTTTACCTGGTACTGATCGGTTTTGGGATCCATACCTTCTTCTTGTGGAACAGGGCCTGGCTTCTGGGTTTTTTTTCCCCCATCGCCTTGTTTGAAGGAATTTATTTTTTACCCTGGTGTCTGGCCCTGGTTCGTCTGAGTTTCCCTTATTTTTCAAAAAATAAAACCCTGCTCGATTCTTCCGTCGGTCTCTTGCTTATTTCTTCTCTGGTTCCTTTCTTCTTCCCTCTGGGAATTGTCCCCCCTTTTCCAAAATCTCAGACTCCTTTTGCAGGTTTATTTTTCTTTTTTGAGGGCCTGGCCCAGGCCGGTTTTATATTAGGGGCCTGGGCAGGATTTCTATTCTTAAAGGAAAAAGAAGGGGCCACGGTTTTTCATTTTTTTAATATCTGGGGATTTGTCTTCTACAGCATCGCCCAGGTGGTCGGGGCCTATTGGTCTTTTTTAGGTTGGGCCACCCCGATACATTGGGGCAGCCGGCATTTGCAATCAGCGGCCCTGTGGTGTTTTTATGCCGCCTTATTGCACTGTCGCTATCTCCCGGATTGGACTATGAAGCAGGAAGCCCGATTATCTCTAATCGGTTTTCTTTTGATCCTCCTTTTCTTTTATGGGGGTCACTTCAGAGAAATAACTCTTCCCAGGATAACAGGGTAGAAGGCATGCTCGGAAAAATTTGGGAAACCTGCGGGGACGTCACGACTAACTTTTGGTTGTTTCTCTTCATTTCCCTGAATTTAGCCATAGGGTCCTATTATACCAAAATCTTTCCGGCGCTTTTCGGCCCCTTGAATCAATTACTGCTTCAAGATTGGCTTAGAGAGCACGGCCGATATCAGGGTGATAAAATTTGGTGGTTGGTGACGTTATTAATCCTTTTATTTTTCTTGGGGGTAAATACCCTGGTTTGTGCCGTCAATCGATTCATCACTCTCTGGCCCAAAAGAAAACAGACCGGAATAAGAATTTTTTCGATTAAAATCTCTCCTTCTCTGATTCACCTCTGTTTTCTAACCATTCTCCTGGGTCATTTTCTCAGCCTCATCAGTGGATTTAACCGGGTCATCCCGGTTAGATTGGGAATGTCGGAGGCCCTGCCGGGAAAGGCCTCCCTGGAGATGATCAACCTGGTTACGGATCGGTATCTGACTCCTCCTGCTTTGCAACATTCCATAAAACAATGCATCCTTACCCTGCGGCTTTCCACCCCTGAGAAAAAAACCATACGGGAAATCCGTCTCTTAGAGCCCATTTTCTGGCAGGGGTTCAATCTTCACCTGGATATGGCCAAACGGGCCGGTGCCAAGCCGGATTTAAAGTTGATTATTAAAAAGGACCCCGGGCTGAAATTTATCTTTCTGGGTTTTGCTGTCTTGATTGCTTTGATGCTCTGGTATGTTCCCCAGAGAAAAAAATCCTAAGGGAGGGAAATCTGCTATGCGTAAGACCATCGTTTTCTTTGGTGCCGTTTTCATCACCCTGGCTTTCGGCTTGAGCTGGGCGGCCTCACCAGCGGTCCTGACTATTTCCGGTCAGGTGGTCAAGCCTCTCCAGGTCAATCTGGAAGATTTTAAGAAGATGCCGTCCATTACCGTTCGCTTGAACGAATTGGATCAAGGGAAAAACTTCCGGGGGACTTTCAACTATCAGGGGGTCCCCTTACGAACCTTGCTGGAACAGGCCCATATTCAAAAAGGAAAATCCGATTTTAACAAGCTGATCGATTTAGCCGTCGTCGTCAGGAATAAAGAAGGCCGGCAGATCGTCCTCTCCTGGGGAGAAATTTTTTATCGCAACCCGGCTGAAATCACCATAGCCTTTTCCGGGGTTCCGATCATGCCCCACAAAAAATGTGATTCCTGTCATAAGCCGGAGGTTTACGGCCGGTGGTTCAACCAGCTCACCAGGCCGGTAGGTTTTCCCAAGCTCATAGCGGCCAATGACTTTTATACCGACCGTTCCCTGGAGAATATTACCGGCATTGAAGTGATCGATTTACCTCCCGGGATTAAAGGCCAAAAAATGGCCAAGCTTCACTCCCCCTCTTTCGCCGTCTCCGGGCAGGTCAAAAATCCCCTGGTCGTTACCGATCTCACAGCCTACCCTCATACGGAGATGTTGCTCAAACAGGTCGGCGACGGGATGGGTTTCCATGGTCTGAAATGGGCCGAAGGGGTTCCTTTGATCGACATTCTGAAAAAGGCCGGGGCGGAGATGGACCTGACGACGGTTATCCTGATTTCGGCACCGGATGGTTATCGCTCCCTCCTGTCCTATGGGGAATTAATGTTAACCCCGGCCGGAGGGCGCATACTCATTGCCGACAAGATAAATCACAACCCCTTGGACAAGGACGGAAAATTCTTTTT
>JAZDOU010000311.1:0-4546 GCA_043798385.1 Pseudomonadota bacterium | reverse complement strand
TCCAGGGTCCGGATCATATTCCGGACATGAGTTCCTGCCCAATACACTTTCCCGCATTGATCACACCAGTTGAAACGCTCTTGAGTCCGAAGCACATATTCCGGGATCTTAGGCCAGTGTTGTTGGGCTTGTTCGTGATTCAAGGGAACCAGCAGGCTGTTGCAGCCCAGGCAGCGCTTGAACATCTCTGCAAGGTCGGGTTGAATTCCCGAGACTTTAAAAAATTCTTTTAAAAGGTCTTCTCGGGTAGAGGAGGAAAGAGTCAGGACTTGGCTCTTGAGACCTGTGTCGGGCAGGGGATAGCGGTCCCATTGAACCACAATCATCGGGGCGTTTCCAGGGGGCACCTCTATTGACCAGAGTCGGGTATCGACCCCCAGAACACGCAGCCATTGGACCAAAAAGGCCAGATGTGGGGCTATCCAGAAACGCATCGGGGAAAACTCTAAACGTTGGGTCCTGTTCATCCTGTATACCGCCGGGGACAAGAGCTCTTTAAGAAATTGAAGAGAACGGGTACCTTTGTTACGGGTTAACACCGAAACGCAAAAGCACAAGTTTTGAACCCGCAACCCGTAACTCGCAACCCGCAACAGAGAAATTTCAAATATTTTTGATAGACCTTAAACCTCGAAACCTTCTACTCTTAGGTGATTATTTCTCCGCAGGCTTGTTTGACGGTTGAGATTCGGGGAAAGTGGGTAATTTAAAGGTGTCATCGGGGATATCCGGCCGCAGGATCAGGGTTTCATAGCGGATGGTCAAGGCATTATCTCCTATTCCCTCCTTGATTTCACATTGTAAGGGGAGCCGGTTGCCGGCTATCGAGGAAAAATCAGAAAAGGTTATTTCAAGTTCTCCTTCTCTGGAACGGTCCTGTATTCGGGATTTGATTAACGAAAAGGGGTTGGGGGTTATCCAGAGCTCTTGGTTGACAGGGCCTTCAAATATAATTTTTATGGATTCTTTTCTTTCTTCTGCACCGGTCTTTATTTGATATGAATCGTAGGGAAAGAGAGGCACCCGGCCCCAAAAAAGTTTCAACAGTTCCGTCATCGGCATCCGGGAAATAGTAGTCCAAGGACCGGAAAGAGATGGGTTGAAAGGGATTTCTTTATTTTGGGCCAGGGAAAAGATGCGGGTTTCCCCCAAATAGGAAACCATATAGAGCATGGGGCGGCCGAAAGGATCAAATATTTCCAAACGGAGGGCTTCCGGTCCCCGGGCGATCAAACGAAATTGGAGCCGGTAGTATTCTCCAGGGGCTCGGGCGATCAACCGTCCGGTCCCTTCCCGGGAGATGGGGTCATCCAGTATCGTCAAACGGTTGAGGAGCGATTGAAAACTTGGATCCCCTTTTTCCGATGGTGCGGTTTCGACAGGAAGGGACAGACTTTGGATAGAAGCCGAGACAGGCAGGCAGAGGAAACAAAGTGCTCCCAGGATGAAGGTAAGACTTTTAAAACGAAAAAAGAGTTTGAGGTTCAACCTTCGACCGCCCTTATTGTTATGTTTGGTGGTGTCACGCCCCTGGGTGGGGCATGACGGTTTAGTTCGAAAATAAGGTTTGAGGTTCAACCTTCGACCGCCCTTATTGTTATGTCTGGTGGTGTCACGCCCCTACCGGGGCATGACGGTTTAATAAGGGTTCTGATGTTCCCCAACGGCTTTTTCTTCTTCCAACTTTAGCTGGATTTCTTTGATCTTTTTCAGGATAGCCTCTTTATCTTTGGCTGCCGGGTGGATCTCCAAGACCCGGCGATAGGTTTTTATGGCCTTGTCCCACAATCCTTTTTTAGCATAGACGTCTCCGAGGTGCTCTCCGATAACCTGATCATTGGGGGCCAACTTCCAGGCCTTCTCCAGTTCGACCAGGGCCTCGTCGTACTTTTTCTTTTTATAATAGACCCACCCCAAACTGTCGATAATATAGCCGTCGTTGAAACGAAACTTCAAGGCCCGTTTAATAAGATCCTCGGCTTCATCCAGATTGATTCCCCGGTCGGCATAGGTGTAACCCAGATAATTCAAAGCCATGGCATGAAAGGGATCTTTTTTAATGGCCATCTTCAGGTGTTGGATGGTCTCTCTCTTCTGTCCCAGTTTGTCCGAAAGGACCCCCAGACGGAAATAGAATTCCGCCTGGTCGGGATGAATTTCAAGACCTTCTTGTAGTATTTTTTTCCCCGCCTGAAGGTCATGGGTCCGTTCGTACAGCGCCGTCAGGGTCAGGTAAATCTCAATTTTTTTAGGGTCGATAACCAAGGCTTTTTGCAGGAGTTGAATCGCATCTGAAAATTTTTTTTCTTTCTCCAGGATATAGGCCTGAAGCAAAAGGACTTGAGGGAAATATTCCGATTGATCGGAAATTGATTTCAGTATTTCTTGCGCCCTTTGAACTGTTTTTTGTTCCACCAGGGTAGTGGCCAGAAAATATTTTATCTTGTCATTGTTAGGCTGTTCTTTTAACAGGGCTTCAAATTCTTCCTGGGATTGGGAGAACTGCTTGTTTTCAAGGTAGATAAGCCCGATTCGAAATCGGGTTTCAAAATCTTGATGGGAATTTTTCTTTAAGGATTCCAGGAGGTCACGACCTTGTTCTCCTTTGCCCAATTTTAACAGTTGATCTCCGGCTTTTTCCTGGGCCTCCAGATTTTTGGGGTTCAACTGAAGGACTTTCTGGTACATGGCCAAGGCTTGTTTGGGTTGATCGGTCAGCTCATAGACCTGTCCCAGCCCCAGATAGGCGTTTAGATGATAGGGGTTGATCTTGATTGTTTCCTGGAAAAAGATTCTGGATCGGTCAAATTGTTTCAGATCCAAATAAATCCTGGCCAGGAAGAAGTGACCTTTCTCCGATTTAGGATTAATTTTTATTAATTTATGAAAAGAATCCAGAGAGGACTGGACCTTTTTTTGTTGCAGGTAGAGGATGCCTAAATTGAAAATAATTTCCTCATCTTGAGGATTAAGGGCGGAAATGGTCTTATAGGCCTTGATGGCCTCTTCCCATTTTTGCTGGGAAATAGAAATCTCCGCCAACAGAGAATAGGCTTCCTGATATTTTGGATCGAGGTTAATGGCCTCCATGGTATGGAGAAGAGCCTTGGTCGGGTCGGAAGATTTGAAAAAAAGGCGTCCCAAAGAAAATTCTAAAAACGGAGAATCGGGTTTCAAGGCCAAGGCCTTCTGGAGTTCCTCAATGGCCTTGGGGTCGTTATCCTCCTGGACAAAGAGATTACTCAAGATAAAATGATAATAGGCTTCGGCTTGTTTGTCCGCAGGTTTGGGGATAGTTTTCGGGATTGGTGTTGACAGGTTTGGTGCCTCGGAAGAGGTCTGAAACCATTTGCCCTGGCAACCGGCCCCAACAACTAAAAAAATCAAAACCAGAGCCGGCCGAAGGGCGGCATTAATGGAGGATGTTATTTTCATAATCAGTGGAGTATGACCCTCGAGGTGACCTGTCGTTAGCCCTCATCCGAAAAACTCTTTTCGGATGAACACTAGATTAGAAGGCTTCATGTAAATAATCAGGTTTTAAATCCGGGAGTTCTTTTTCCAGATAGGCTTTTACTTTTTTTAAGACTTTTTCTTCTAATTGTCGAATCCTTTCCCGTGAAACACCGAATTGGGCCCCTAAATCCTGCAAGGTCTGGGGATCTTCGGCTAAAATCCGTTTTTCAAAAATGACTAATTCCCGCTTGCTCAGTCCTTTTCGAAACAGGTTGAGTTTGGTTGTTAAGACTTCTTGTAATTCCTTCTGGCTTAAAGCCGTTTCCGGAGAGGCCTCTTTAGAGGGCAAAAAAGATTTGTGATCTTCTGAGGAATTTTCAGTGATCGGGGCATCCAGAGAGAGTTCCCATTCCCCCAGCCTCTGATCCATTTCAATGATTTCCTTTTCGCTGACTGCAAATGTTTCTGAAAGGAGTTTGGGGGCCGGATCGATTCCCAAGGCCAGGAGCCGGCCTTTTTCCTTTTTTAAATTATAGAAAAGTTTTCGTTGAGCCTGGGTGGTCCCTATCTTGACCAGCTTCCAATTATCCATAATAAATTTTAGGATGTAGGCCTTGATCCAAAAAGAGGCATAATACGAAAACTTGATGCCTCGAAAGGGGTCGAATTTTTTTATGGCCTGCATCAGCCCGATATTCCCCTCCTGGATCAGATCCAGTAAATTTTGCATCCAATAGCGCTGAAATTCCATGGCGATTTTGACAACCAGTCGCAGATTGGCGGTTATCAGTTTGTAGGCCAGGTCGGGCTCTTGGGCCTGATGGTATTGAACCAGAAGGGCCTTTTCTTCATCCAGAGCCAGGAGGGGATAGCGATTAATTTCATAGAGATAGCGATGAAGAGGGTCATACTTAATCACCTCGCCCTTTGTGGGGGACTTGACCTCGATTTCTTTTCCCTCAGCGAGGGTATTCCAAGGGTCTTCAGGCAAGGCAGAACTCATCATTCCAAGTCAGTCTAAGATTTTTTCATCGTAAATGGATTCTAAGCGATACTTGTGTTTGGCCTCTTCATCGGCCAAATGGGCAAA
>JAZDOU010000287.1:0-20963 GCA_043798385.1 Pseudomonadota bacterium | reverse complement strand
TTGTTCTTGATCTTTATTTTCGCAGCTATTTATCTGGACAGCGATCTTCCAAAGAAGTATTTTTGGATATTAGTTATAATTCAAGTCATCCTATATGGCGTTGTTCGGATTTTTATGTTTTGGTGGCTTCCGGCATCCTCAACTTGGGAGGAGAGCAAGGTTTGGTTTAATATTGATTTTATCCTTCGGCATGACAGACGATTGTGGATGGTCATTCTGAATTTATTTTTTTGGTATATAATTCCCTTTTTGGGGATCAGTTTCGCTCCAAAAGAATTGAAACGAAGTACAATATTGCTTCCTTTTTTATTTGTAAGCACTTTTTTAGTGGGACAGTTCAATGAGATAAGGCATTTTGATGCCTTTATACCTGTGGGTATTGCCTTGTTCTTATGTCTGATTTCCTCTATAATTGCAAAAGAATGAAAGAAACAATAATCTTTTCAGTTATTTTTTATAGGCATAATAAGAGGTTATAGTTGATAAAAGTTAGGGAAAAAATTGTGAGAAATTTTATGAAATTACTTGTTACAGTTTTATAGATACTCTGGTTGAATCTTTGTTTTATAACTATTATCTATGCCTATCATGATTTTGGGAGTGGCAGTTATTTTATTCAAGTGTAAAAGTTAGTATCTTCCCGGACAGTCAGCTTCTCTCCGGTGGTGATGTTTAAGCTACCACTTTGATTGTCACCTGTTCTTTGATGACCTTGCCGGCCTATGGTTTCAATGGGTCTTCGGCCCATGTTTCGGTAACCGCGATGTGGCCTTTCATAATTGTAACGGTGGAACCACTAATCAAGATCGTTCTGAAGCTCCTCCACAGAGGAATAAAACTTCTCACGGAAAAACTTGTCCAGGACGGTCCTATTAAACCGTTCTACGAATCCGTTGGTCCTGGGTCGTGCCACCGTTGTTCTGCGATGCTCAATGTCATAGAGCTCCAAGAAGATCTGATAGGGGTGTATCATCGGCCGGCCGCAAATTCCCTGCCGTTATCCGTGAGGATGTTTTCAACCCGCAGTCCTTGGGACTCATAGAAAGGCAACAACCGGTCGTAAAGGACATCCTCCGCAGTCTCAGGCAGCTTCGAGGTATAAAGCTTCCCAAAAGCAACCGATCCATAGGCATCAACAACGGCCTGGAGATAAATACGACCGATGCCCTTCAAGGCACCGACACAAAGGTGTCCTGGCAAAGCTGGTATCCCGGGTAGGGGCTCTCCACATGGCGCTCACGGAAACAAGGATTGGCCTTGATCCGGTCTTGTTTTTTGAAGCACAATGACTAATATAACCAATCCCATCCCGATGGCATCATAAAGCCAGGAGGAATACACCAGCATTAACCCACCGACCATTAACAGAATCCGTTCCAACCAATTGGCCCTTTTTAAAAACCAGGCATCTACCCCCCCGGCCAGGGCGGCAATTCCAATCATAGAGGTAAATGAGACCCATAGGATGTTAGGCCAGGACCCGACTAAAAGCAGACCGACGCCATCAGGATGTAAGGTAAACATAAAAGGGACAATGAAGGCCGGCAGGGTATATTTCCAGGCCATCATGGTAGTTTTAAAGGGATTTCCACCGGTCAGGGCGGCTGCCGCAAAGGGAGAGAGGGCCGTCGGCGGGGAGACCTCGGAAAGGACGGCATAGTAAAAGATGAACATGTGAGCGGCATATTCTGGGACCTTGAGCATGATCAAAGCCGGGGCGGCGATAACCGCGCCGATTATATAAGAAGCTGTAACCGGCACCGCCAGACCGATGATCCACATCAGTACCCCTGTAAAGACACAAGTCAGGAAGAGATTTCCCCCGGCATAAGCAATAACAATGGAACTGAACTTCAGTCCCAGTCCGGTCAAGGTGACCACTCCGACAATGATTCCGGCGCTGGCACAGGTGGCCGCTACTCCCAGGACGCCTATAGAGCCGGAACGAAGGGCTGCGATCAATTTCTTTGGTGTTAAGGCGGTTTCAGGTCTAAAAAAGCTGACTCCAAAAGCGATCAGCGTGGCATAAAAGACGCCCATGATAGGAGTGAACCCAACGACCATTAAGACCACGATGGAAATCAGAGAAGTAAAATGAAACCAGTAAAGTTTGGTCAATTGTTTTAAACTGTAGGTCTCATCAATGGAAACCAGTTTGGCGCCGAATTTTTTTGCGTCAAACTCAACCATCAGAAAGATGGACAAATAATAGAGGATGGTGGGCATGACGGCCATTCGCAGGACATCAAGGTAGGAAATTTTCAAAATTTCCGCGATTAGAAAGGCAGCGGCTCCCAGGACCGGCGGAGAGATGATGGCCCCAATCCCTCCGGCAGAGAGTAACCCTCCGGCCGACTCCTTATCATACCCCGCCTTGGCCAGCATAGGCCAGGCCACTGAACCGAGGGTGACCGTGGTGGCTACTCCACTACCGGATGGTCCGCCTAACAGAAAAGAGGCCAAGGTTACGGTCCGGCCGGCCCCGGTAGGTTTTCGCCCCATAGCAGCAAAGGAAAAGTCGATAAAGAATTTGCCCGCCCCGGAGTATTCCAGGAAGGCTCCATAAATGGTAAAAAGAATAATAAACGTGGCGGAGACATCAATCGGGACGCCGAAGATACCTTCCAGGGTCATATACATATGGCCGACGATTCGTTCCAGATCATACCCTCGATGGGTCCAAGGGGATGGCAATTGAGGGCCTATATAGGCATAAATCAAAAAGAGGATGCTGATAAAGGGCATGATCCAACCGGTTGCCCGACGAACGACCTCCAGGACCAGCAGGATAAAGATGATTCCAAAGATCATATCCCATAAATTGGGGGTGACAGCCCGGTAGATGAAGTCTTCAAAGTCAATCAACATATAGACGATGGTGGATACCCCTAAAAGAGCCAGACCGATGTCATACCAGGCAATCCGGTATTTGAGTTTTTTCAGGGGAGGAAAGACCAGGAAACTTAAAAAGAAGACGAAAGCCACATGAACCCCCCGAAGAATCTGGGTGGTCACCGTCCCTACGGCGGCATAGAGGTGATATAAGGACATGACTACGGCTAGTACGGTGATAAAGGTTTCTAAAGGTCCGGAAAGCTTTCGGGTGACCCCTTCTTCTTCTTCAATATATTTCTCGGCTTCTTTTAAGCGTTCTTCGGTGATCAAGTGTTCCGGATCTTCTGAAGCGCTTTTTATTTCAGAATCCATCGGCCTTCCTTTTATCCTTTATCTTGTTAGGGTAATTTATGGGTTCGTATCTCAATCAAAGTTCCTTCCGGCATTAAAGCGGACAAAGGGAAAATTTCTTTTCCCCACTCCAAGGAGACTCTCCCTAAAGGGGTTATCAACATGGGAATCCGGCCAATTTTTCTGGAAAGCCTGATCCAGTCGGAAGAAGACTCCTCAAGACCGTAATATTCCAAGACCGCCGGGCTGTTGGTTTTTATCTTGTTGAGCCAAATCGAGCCTTCGGCATCAATAGAAAAGGCCTCCCAAACCAAGGATTCATAAATGGAATTACAGTGGATCAGGAAAAATTGATCCCCAGTGGAAATCGGTCTTTCCCAAACCACCTGATGGGAATCCCTTAACACCACTTGAAGAAAAGTGGCCGTATACCCCGGCGAAGGAATTGGGTTAAACAACAGGATCAGGAGAAAGGCCAGAAGGGGGCCCTTTCTTATTCCATTCTCAGGGGACATAAGAAATTTGTTTAGATCTTGGCCCCTTTTTCTTTAAAATACTTGATCGCCCCCGGATGATAGGGGATAGGAGACCCGTGGACCGCCCCTTCCAGGGTTAAATGATTGGCTTCTTTGTGAACGGCAACCAGTTCCGGTTTAAAATCAAAAAGGGTCTTCAGGATATTATATGCCAACTTGGCATCCAATTTCTCATTACAGATAAGGATGTTGGCTACGGAAGCCACATGGGTATCCGTAGAAATTCCAGGATAGGTATTTTTTGGGATTTTTCCTTTAAAGTAGACCGGTCCGTATTTGGACACCATTTTGGTTACCCCATCCTCGTGGCCGATCAATTTAATTTTGATGCCCGGAGTAGCGGCAATATCCAGGATAGAAGCGGTCGGCAACCCCCCATCCCAGAAATAGGCATCAATCTTATTGTCTTTCAACGCCCCGGCGGATTCGCTGGCCCCCAGACGATCCCGGGAGATATCTTTGTCGGGATTAATACCAAAGGCTTCTAATACCCGTAAGGCCTTTACTTCTGTTCCCGAACCAGGGGCACCGGTGGAGATTTTTTTGCCTTTTAGATCGGCAATCGTATTGATGCCTTTTCCATCCAAGGCCACGACATGCATAAAATTGGAATAGAGTACCGCCAGATTGCGGATTGGGAGTTTTTCCTTAAATTTTCCTGTCCCCATATAGGCATCATACCCCACATCTCCCATGATAAAACCCATATCGGATTTTTGGGCGGCCACTAATTTGCAATTGTCCACCGAAGCGGCTGTGACTTCGGCCGTAACATCAACTCCAGGTAAATGCTTGGATAGGATGGCCGCCATTCCACCACCCATGGGATAATAGACCCCCCCGGTTCCTCCGGTGGCTATAGACAGGCGGACCTTGCTTTGGGCACTGATCAGGGTCGGGGAAGAGATGAGGCTTCCTATTCCGACAGCACCGGAAATTTTTAAAAAGTCCCTGCGAGTTAAGAAATGGTCTTTGTTTTTCATGACTACCTCCTTAAAAAGTTATTGGTTTATGGCACTATTTTTATCTTGGCTATTTTATTAATGCACCTTCTTTTCGTATTGATCCCAGAAGGGATCTCGAAGGGCTTTTTTAAACAGTTTGCCTGATCCGGTCCTGGGCAAAAACTCAAGAAAGGTGATTGACTTGGGGGCCTTGTAAGAGGCCAGGTGCTCCTTACAAAAACGGATGATTTCTTCCTCCGTGGCCTTTTGGTTTTCCTTCAGAACCACCGCGGCATGGACGGCTTCGCCCCATTTTTCATCAGGCACGCCGAAGACGGCGGCCTCCAGGATTTTGGGAAACTGGTAGAGGACATTTTCAACCTCGGTGGAATAGACGTTTTCTCCTCCGGACAAAATCATGTCCTTTTTGCGGTCCACAATATTGACATAGCCCTCTTCATCGATAACCGCCAAGTCTCCGGTATAGAGCCAGCCCTTTTTGAAGGCCTTGGCGGTCTCCTCCGGGAGCTTCCAATATCCTTTGGTAATGGTATCCCCTCGAACGATAATCTCACCGACCTCTTGATTATCCGGACGGACTTCCTGGCCATTTTCCCGGACCACCTTCAGCGAGACGCCTATAAACTCCCGGCCGGTCTTGGCCTTGAATTCGAACTGTTTTTCGGGAGGTAACTTTTTTAAAGGCCCTTTTAGAATGGAAAGAGTCAGGTAAGGACTGGTTTCAGTCATACCGTACGTTTGAATGTAGTCACAGCCAAAGCCCTGCATGATTTTTCTGACTACTTCGGGGGCTATGGGGGCCCCGCCGCTTAATAAGACCCGAAGATCAGGAAAAGAATAGTTGCCAAAATTCGGGTGATTGATGAGCAGATTAAGCATGGTTGGGATCATGTTGGAAAGAGTAACCTTCTCTCTGACCATAGACTCCAGGACCGCTTGGGGATCAAATTCCTTGACCAGGATATGGGTGCCTCCCACCCAGGTGATGGCCCAGGTCGCCCAGGCATCGGCCAGGTGGAAGAGG
Organism: Pseudomonadota bacterium; assembly: GCA_043798385.1. Taxonomy (GTDB): domain Bacteria; phylum Desulfobacterota; class RBG-13-43-22; order RBG-13-43-22; family RBG-13-43-22; genus RBG-13-43-22. The sequence goes on along the minus strand of JAZDOU010000287.1, from coordinate 15,252 downwards.
GGGGCTACATGGATCCAGACATCGGAATCGTTCAACTGAAGTTCGGCAATGGTGCCCAGGGCATGGAGATAGCCATTGGTGTGACTGAGCATGACTCCCTTAGGTCGGCCGGTAGTGCCGCTGGTGTAATAAATCTGGGCCGTAGCCTCATCCCCCGGTCCCCAATCCAGGACCTGGTCCTGCGAGGACGTCTCCAGAGCCTCCTCATAATCTGACCCCAAGGACCGGGTCCGATCATTAGGGTTCACCCAGAGGAGGGTTTTAAGAGAAGAATTTAAGACTTCCAGGCCTTCGATCTTAGAGAAAAAATCAGAATGGGCGATCAGAAGTTTGGATTCCGAATCGTTGAGAATAAACTCAATTTCTCTGGAAGAAAGGCGATAATTCAGCGGGACCAAAACCACTCCGATTAGGGCCGTGGCATAATAGGCCTCCAGGAAAACATGGCAGTTGTAATGAAGAATGGCCACTGTCTGGCCTGGTCCCAATCCTTGAGATTTGAGAAAATGGGCCAGTCTGGAGACCCGTTCAGAAAATTGTTCATAAGTAAGGATCGCCTGATGGCAGCGAATGGCTTCTTTTTGAGGATAGGCCCGGACAGCCTTGGATAACAATTCGGCGAGGTGAATGGAAGTCTCTCCTTTGTCTTTTCAACTGATGGTCCTGTAACACTATTTACTGGAAGAGATGAAAAAATTCAACCCTAAATAGTTTCCATCCGGAAACGGTCTTTTTCGCTCTGGCGGTGTCAATCTGCGGGCTGACTTGTGGGGCGACCCCAAGGTCGCCTTTGCGCCACCCCTTGTTTCCCTTGCCAGGACAAAAAATCCTCGTTTCCGAATTGGAAACCAATCGTTTCACCTCCGGTGTTTCCGGATGGAAACAAAATAAGGCCTACCCAATAATATTCCCTTAAATTTCTTGACATTTCCATAGAAAATAAATACATTCGGCCAATTCAAACCGGCCCAGAGAGCCTATTCCTTAGATGGTGGGTACAGGGAGTAGCGAGTGAGCCACCTTTTTAGTGACTTAAGAATAAAATTCTACGCAAAATGGAAAGAATTTATTGAAAAACAAGCTGTTGACCCGGACCAACCAAGGTATTTAAAACGTTTCGAATATCCAATTTTTATTCCGGCTGGTCCGGGTTGGGTTGACCAGAATCTAAGATCTAACGGGGATAACCGATGACTCAGAATGAAGATCCTGAAGATGGATCGAACATCTTATTGGAAGTCAAGGACGAAATACTGGACGTCTTGAATCAGCTTCGAGAGACTTCCGAGCGGCTTCAAAAGGGTGTAACGGTTCATGGTGAGAAGGTAAATTCCCTTTTAGCCCGGGGAGAGTCTTTAGCTCAAAGAATCAGTTCTCTGCCGGGAATGGGGCAGGCTGGAGAAGACTTTTTGGTTCATATAAACAAAATCGGCCAAGCCATAAAAGACCTCCAGAATTTTGATGCCTTAAAAAAAGAAAATCTCGTAACCGGCGTAAAATTTTAGTCGGCCCTGATTGGAAATCAGTTAAACTAACCCTCCAACTCTTTTCGCTCCCAATTTTTGAAATTAGTGACATCCAATGGGTACACTGACCCTTGGCCGTCAATTAGATTAGGGCCAAGGGACTTTTTTTCTGGAGGTGTCCCTTGAAGAAAGGCTTTGAACCATAACTGTGTATAATTTTAAATATAACAATAGCTTATTCATGTTTCCAGTACCGTCATTAATGCTCGGTCTGATAAGTTAAGGTTGAAAAATGGGACGGCAGAGAAGATTAGCATCTTCTCTGGACAAGCATAAAAAATCAGGTTTTTTGGCCTTCCGAGGACAGTAACTGTGGCTACCCGATTCAATTTAGGGACGGAAATGTTTTACCTTTTCGGCCTCATCGATGAATTTTACGAAGGAATTTTAATAGGTTTTAATTATTTTTGGGTTGCTTTTTTAAAAAATATATGGTACCAGAATAAACAAAATGATGATGGTTGTCTTTACTAACCGTGTCAGGGCGGGCACTAGTCTATTTCTCCGGATGGTTGTGAAAGGAAGGGGGCATGGATAAAATTATTATGCGGAAGGTATTTTGGATATTCGTGGGTTTGGTTATTGCGATTCCTTCTTATTCGTATTCGTTAACTCCCCCAAATCCGACGGGCCCCAAGGCCCCGCCGGTCCCCGAATTAATACTAGACCCGACATCGAGAACGGCTACCCCTTTAACGGTTCAACCGAATCTGCTGGAACTCAGCCGACCCACTTTGGATGAGGAAGATAACCTTGATATCGTTGTCAATGACCTTCCCCCCATTATTAGACCCACCCATGAAGAAATTAAAGAAAAGGTTATTTTGGAATTAAAGGAACTCGAAAAAGGCCGGGATTTAAAAACGAAGGCCTCCTTTGATTTTCCCATCGTCATTAATGATCAAGTTGAATACTTTATTGACTATTTTCAGTCCAAGCTTCGTAACCGTTTCTCCCTCTGGATGGCCCGTTCAACTCGTTTTATGCCTATGATGAAAAAAATTCTCAACGAGCATGGCTTGCCGGAAGATTTAGTTTACCTGGCCATGATTGAAAGCGGTTTCAGCACCAAGGCCTATTCCCGTGCTCATGCTGCAGGACCATGGCAGTTTATTCGGGAAACAGGACAGCGTTACGGACTCCGAGTCAGTGCCTGGGTGGATGAACGTAAAGACCCGATCAAATCGACCCGGGCAGCAGCCAAACACTTGTCTGATCTCTTCAATCGATTTGGTTCCTGGTATCTGGCCGCAGCCGGTTATAATGCCGGTGAGGGCAAGATTGCCAGGGCTCTGGCCCTTTATAATGCCCAGAGTTTTTGGGAGATCAGCGCTGACCATTGCCACTACATTAAAGAAGAAACCAAACAGTATGTCCCCAAGATGATTGCTGCCGCCCTTATTGCTAAAGAACCTGAGAAATTCGGCTTTGTCAATATTCCCTATCAATCTCCCATAGCCTATGAAGAAATGGTCTTCCCGGGGGGAGTGGAATTAAAAGAAGTGGCCGCCGCCTGTGGTGTGGACGTGGAAGCGATTGTTGACCTGAATCCCGAATTAAAGAGATGGGTTACCCCTCCAGGAGTTTCGGAATATGCCCTGCGTATTCCCACCGGGTCCAAGGATCGCCTCATGGAAAATTATGCCCAATTAATAAAACCAAAACCAACCCTGACCTATAAGGAACACCGGATTAAGAAAGGAGAGCGTCTGACCTCCATCGCCAAAAGATATGGGGTAAAAGCTAGTTTAATTGCCCAGGTTAATCGGATTAAGGGCAAGGGCAATCTAAATCCAGGTCTGGTTTTATTGATTCCTCAAAAAGGAGGGGTCCATGGATCACCCAATGAAATAGAATTGATCGACTATGAAAACCACTTTGAAAAGAAAACATCTCTTCGAACAACTCGAAATAGGCACGTAAAAAAGGCATCTCTTCGTGTCAACCAGAGGATCGAAAAAGAGGATCATCTCCGTTCTATCCGTTATAAGGTAAAGAGGGGAGATTCCCTGATCTCCATTGCCGGTAAATTTGATGTGGAAGCGTCCCAGATTAAAAAATGGAATCCCAAAGATGGTAAAAAAATTCGAGCTGGAAGCATCTTGACCTTGTTCGTTCCCAAGAATAATTCCGACCGAGAAGGAAAGAAAGAAACCGGGAAATCTGGCAGGTCAAATCAGAAGAAGGTTAAAGCCGAGGGAGGAGAGAGGATAAAATCAGTTCTTTACATAGTAAAAAGAGGAGATAGTTTGTCTGAAATCGCCCAAAAATTTAATATCACGCCTGATCAGATCCGGACCTGGAACCGACTGTCCAATAAGAGGCCTATCAAACCCGGCGACAAGCTTGGCTTGAAATTAACAAAACCCATCTCCGAGAATATTTAATAGCCGCCTTATTAGGCCTTCTGAGAGATAAACTCCCGGATAGCCTGATTAATTCCTTTATATTTTTCCAACATAATCATGTGTCCCGAACCGGGAATGACAACGAGACGAGAGGTTGGAATCTTTTCTTGGAGAAACCGGGAAGAACCGGGAGGGGTCATGAGGTCCTGATCGCCGACCAGGATTAAAGTCGGCGCTTTTATCCCCACGACCTCATCCTGCCTATTAAATTGATTACAGGCTTGGAAGTCTCCCTGTATAACTGAAACCGGGGTCTGCTCCATTAACTGGATGGACTGAGCAATAACCTGTGGTTCGGTCCCTTTAGCATAACTCCATTCGTTGATCTTACTTATTGTCTGGTGAGGCTGTTCTTGTAAGCCCGTTAATAGCTTAGGAGAAACCCCTAAGGCGGCTCCAGTGGCTATCAAAATGAGTCCTTTGATTTTATTTGGAAAGCGTAACCCCATTTCCAGGGAGATGGCCCCGCCCATAGAGTGGCCGCCCAGAAAGAAGGGTTCGGGGAAAGGTCCGGCAAGGGTTTCATGGACCCAGTCCGTATAAGAAGCAATGGATCGTCTGCCTGGGCCGGGGGTATTCCCATGACCAGGCAGCTCCAAAGCCAAAATATTCATAAAGGGGTCCAGCCCTCGAATCTGAGGTAAAAAGGAATGGGAACTCCCCCCGGCCCCATGAATCAGTACCAGGGTGGGACGCTTCGGAATCACTCCGGAATTACCAGTGCGGAAGCCTACCTCTGGAGCCAAACCATATCGGTCCATTCCGCCCTTTGTCTTTTTCTTGTGGAAACCATTTTTTATAGACATGATAAGCCCTCATGCCCCAAGGGGCGCCACGAGGCATGGAAAAGGATTTTGCTTTCAGCCTTTCCACCTGTCTGTGTGCACCACTCAGGCAGATAAGAAAGGCTGAAAGAGTATTTTCTCCATCCAATAAGGCCTGTCTATAAAAAGGGTTGCCTTATGACATGATTTTTTTGAATTCTTCTTCCAGGACCGGAACCACTTCAAAAAGATCGCCCACGATTCCATAATCGGCCTTTTGGAATATGGGGGCGTCCGGGTCCTTGTTGACGGCCACAATAACCTTGGAAGAACCCATTCCGGCCAGATGTTGAATGGCCCCGGAAATACCGCAGGCGATATAAAGATTTGGGTTGACTACTTTGCCGGTTTGCCCCACCTGGTCGCTGTGGGGTCTCCAACCGGCATCGACCGCCGAGCGAGAAGCCCCCACGCTGGCCCCAATGACACCGGCCATTTTTTCCAGGATTGCAAAGTTCTCCGCCCCCTTCAGGCCGCGGCCTCCGGAGACGATACAGGTGGCTTCAGTTAAATCCACTTTACCGCTTTGATCGGCAAGGGCCTCAACCAGGGTTGTTCGCAGATCTTCGGGTTTAAGGGAGACCGGGACCGTTTCTACCGCGGCGGTGCGGTTGGCATCGGGTTCCAGAACCGGAAAGACATTCGGCCGTGCTGTGGCCATCTGAGGCCGGGCTGTTTCACAAACCACCTCGGCATAGACTTTACCGGCATATATGGGGCGTTTGGCGATCAAGAGCCCGTCTTCCAACCGAAAGGCCACACAGTCCATGGCCAACCCCGTTTCCAACCGGGCCGCTAAGCGGGCCGCCAACTCTTTTCCCTGTTGACTGGACCCTCCCAAAACGATATCCGGTTGCTTTTCTTTAATGAGTTGACTCAGAACTGCCGTATAGGCCTCCGGGGTATAAGCCGCCAACTCCGGGGCATCGGCTATATAAAGGGTGTCGACTCCAAAGGGTGTTAGTTTATTGGCCTCTTCGGTAATTTGATGACCTAATACGATGGCCGTTAAAGGCTGCCCTGATTGATCGGCCAGACGCCGTCCTTCACTAACCAGTTCAAATGATATCTTTCGGAGGGTTCCTCCTCGTTGTTCTGCAATAATCCAGATTCCTTTTGCCATAGCCTTTTCTCCTTCACTAAATAATTTTGGCTTCTTCCCGTAATAATTTGACCAAGGCCGCACCTTTTTCCAGAACAGTCTCGCCATCCACAAGCTTGCCGGGCTGACGTTCGGGAGGTGGAGTTAACACCCTGATTTTTATCTTAGAACCTGCTTCCCCAACCTGATCCGGAGAAAGGCCAAGGTCTCCAAGCTTTTTGACCGCCATAGGTTTTTTCTTAGCCTTCATAATCCCGGGCAAAGAGGCATAACGAGGCTCGTTAAGGCCTTTTTGGGTTGTAATTAAGGCGGGCAGGGGGGTTTCGAAGACCCAGGTGGCCCCTTCCACCGGACGATGGACTTTTACTTTGCTCTTGTCCTCTGAAAGCTCCACCTTGGTAATTACCGACAATAGCGGGATCTGTAATAATTCCGCTAAAGCGGCCCCCACCTGGGCATTGTCATCATCTACAGCCCGCTGGCCGCAGAAAATAAGGTCAAAAGGGATTTCCTTAACAGCCGCGGCCAAGACGCGGGCCACGGCTAAGGCATCTCCACCCTCTGTCGCCGGGTCATCTACCTGGATGGCCTCGTCGGCTCCCATGGCCAGGGCCGTCCGTAAGGATTCGACAACCCGTTGGGGCCCGACACCGATCACGGTCACTTTGCCCCCTGTTTTTTCCTTAATTCGCAGGGCTTCTTCAACCCCAAATTCATCATAAGGATTCATCACCCATTTGATGTCTGCGGTTTGAATCCCTTTCCCACCGGAATCGATTTTAATTTGTGTTTCGGTATCCGGGACTTGTTTAATGCAGGTCAATATATTCACGTTCGCCTCCTTTTCTGCCCATCTCAACCAAGTCGGAAGGGCTGGTTTGTTTTCCTTACCTTTTATCTGAGATCGATAAGCCTTTTAAAAAATAATCACTGATTTGTTTGGCCGCCGTGGAGATGGAATATTTTTTTTGAGGAGCCAACACCCAAAGTCTGGATAATTCATCCAGTGCCCCAAAAAAAGCCCGTTTGGCAATCCCGGGATTGATGTCCTGGCGGAAGATCCCTTTCCCTTGCCCTTCTACAATAATTTCGGAAATGATATCCAAATATTGGGAGAACTTGCGATTATCATATTCTTTCATAAACTTACTGCTCTGTCGTATTTCCACTTGGATGACTTCGGCCAACTCCCTATTTTTTTTAAGCAGCCCCATATGGGTTCTGGCAAATTGTTCTATTTTTCCCCCGGGATCCTTTTCCTTGGCGATCTGAGAGCGCATCTCGTCAATGATTTTAGTCATTTCCTCTTCAAACAGGTTGATCAGGATATCGTCTTTGTTGTTGAAATAAAGATAAATGGTCCCATCGGCCACCTCGGCTGCCCGGGCAATCTCGGAAACCTTGGACTGGTAGAAGCCCTTCCGGGCAAATACTTTGATGGCTGCCCGTAATATTTTTTCTCGTTTAGTGAAGTCGCGCATGGGTCCCTAATGAATGATGCCTCATTCACCTTATAACGAAGCCTTTTCCCCCTGTCAAGGTTTTTTTCGATAAGCCAGTTGGCGCATAATTAAATTTTACCCAAGGGAGAATTTACGGGATTAGGGTTGACAAAACCATATTAGTTTATCAAAATCACCCTTAGATATAAAAATCTTGACAGGAGTTTATTAGTTATATTATAGCTATAAAATAGTTCCTGGTCGGATTTTTATCCCAATCATGGCAATGGACTCGAAACAAGTGGTCATTTCCGCGCCGGCGGGAAGCTGGATTATCCGTAACCGATTAATAACACTGGATTCCTTTTTCCACGGAAATGATGAAAATAGACCTGGGGACGACTACATTCAAAGGTTGAAGCAAGTAGGAATTACCTGAAGACGAAGAGCCGTCGACCTTTTTTAAAATTTAAAAGCGGCAGAGTTGGAGTATGCTTGATCTGAGGGGGATTAATGCTTCATATGGACCTATTCAAGCCTTGAAGAATATCTCCCTCAAGGTCGGGGCCGGGGATATTGTTGCCATACTTGGGGCCAATGGGGCCGGAAAGACCACTTTGCTTAAGACCATCTCCGGGGTGATTGAGTCAAAGAGCGGGGCCGCCTGGTACCAAGGAACCAATATCCTTCACTATTCAGCAGTAAAAATTGTCACTCTGGGGATATCTCAGGTCCCGGAAGGCCGGCAGGTGTTTGCTCATTTGACCGTTTTAGATAATCTCTATCTGGGGGCTTATCTGTATCACAATCGAAAATTTAAGAACGAGATCGAGGAACAGTTGGATTGGATTTATACATTATTCCCTGTTTTAAGGAAACGGGCCAAGCAGTTGGCTGGGACCCTGAGTGGTGAGGAACAGCAGATGGTGGCTATTGGCCGTGCCATAATGGCCCGTCCCAAACTCCTTCTTTTGGATGAACCCTCAATGGGTCTCGCCCCTTTGATCGTCCAGGAAATATTTCAGGTCATCCGCCGACTCAACGACCAAGGGACAACCATCCTCCTGGTGGAACAAAAGGCCCGGGCCGCTTTAAAGATCGCCCAATACGGCTATGTATTGGAAACCGGAAGCGTAGCCTTCGAAGGCCCTGCTCAGGACCTTCTGGCTGATGAGAAGGTCCTTCATGCCTACCTCCAATAAATTCGGGGCCGTCTTGATTGTTGGTGCCGGAATAGCCGGCATGCAGTCGGCTTTGGATCTGGCCAATGCCGGATTTAAGGTTTACCTGGCCGACAAGAATGTCAATATCGGCGGGGTCATGGCCCAACTCGACAAAACCTTCCCGACCAACGACTGTTCAACCTGTATGATCTCTCCTAAATTGATTGAGGTTGCCGGCAATCCCAATATCGAGATCCTTACCCGCAGCCGGGTTACTGGGATAAGCGGGGAACCTGGGAATTTTCTGGTCGATCTTTACCGGGAAGCTCGATTTGTCAAAGAAGATGTTTGTACGGGCTGTGGTGAATGCATTAAGGTCTGTCCTGTAGAGGTTCCAGCCGACTTTAACCTTGGACTCAACCGTCGAAAGGCTATCTACCGTCACTTTCCTCAAGCCGTGCCCTCTGCCTTTGCCATTGACCGGCGGGGGACCTCTGCCTGCAAGGCTACTTGTCCGGCTCATATCAGCGTCCAGGGTTATGTAGCGCTGATCGCCCAGGGAAAGTTTGATGAAGCCCTGGCCCTTATACGGCAGGAAAACCCCTTACCCTTTGTCTGCGGTTATGTCTGCACCCATCCTTGTGAAGAAGTCTGTCTGCGGGGAGAGGTGGATGCTCCGGTGGCCATAAGGGAGCTGAAACGCTTTGTGGCCCATTATGAGAGAACCTGCGGGCCGGTTAAACCCCCCCAGTTGGAAGAGAACAAAAGGGAAAAGGTCGCTATTGTCGGCTCCGGTCCAGCCGGGTTGACCTGTGCCCACTACTTGGCCTTAAAGGGCTATGCCGTGGAGATCTTTGAGTCCCTGCCCAAGGCCGGCGGTATGCTCTCCTTTGGCATTCCCAACTACCGCCTTCCCAGGGAAGTGGTAGAGCGAGAGATACAAGCTATTGAAGACTTGGGGGTATCCATCCACTTGAATTCACCTGTCGGACCGGGCCATAACCTCTCTCAACTGAAAGAAGAAGGGTTTCAGGCCGTTTTTATCGGTATTGGGGCTCATCAGCCCATCCGTTTGGATATTGAGGGAGAAGCGTTTGAAGGGGTCGTCCCGGGGGTAGAGTTTTTGCGAAGAGCGGCCTTAGGGGATCAGCAATCTCTTGGTGACCGGGTGGCGGTGATAGGCGGCGGTAATGTGGCTGTCGATGCGATCCGTACGGCCCTTCGTCTCGGGACTAAAGAAGCCCTGATCTTATATCGCCGGACCCGAGAGGAGATGCCGGCCTATGCCGAAGAGATTGAGGAGGCCCTGGAGGAGGGGGTTCAACTTCACCTGCTTACCGCCCCGGTGCGCTTTATAGGCGATCCTACCGGCAGGATACGGGCCATTGAGTGCCTTCGTATGGAATTAGGCCAACCCGATGCCTCTGGTCGACCCCGACCGGTCCCGATCCCCGGATCGGAATTCCAAATAGATGTGGACGGGGCCATTACCGCCATCAGCCAACAACCGGAATTGAGCCCCCTGGAATTGCCTTCCCCTATCCAAATCAGCGGGTACGGGACTTTTACCGTTGACCCTTTGACAATGCAAACCGATCTGCCCTGGGTTTTTGCCGGTGGAGATGCGGTCTCGGGTCCGAAGACGGTTATTGAAGCCATTGCGGCCGGGAAAGAAGCGGCGGTCTCCATCGATCGTTTTTTAAGGGGAGAAGAATTGGCTGCCGGTCGGGAAAAAGTCTATCAGATCGCCAAGCCGGAACTTCAGGGCATTGCGAAATCCCTTCGCTTTGAACCCCGGCGAAGGGATCCGGAAAGTCGACGTCTGGATTTTGAAGAAGTTGTCCAGGTCATGACCGAGGATCAGGCCCGGAATGAGGCAGCCCGCTGTCTGGCCTGCGGGATCTGCTCGGAGTGCTATCAGTGTCTGGAGGTCTGTAAGCCCGGGGCCATCGATCATGCCATGAAGGGAAAAGAGGTCACCCTCCAGGTGGGGGCGGTTGTTTTGTCGCCGGGATTTGAAACCTTTGATGCCCGGCTTAAAGGGGAATACGGCTACGGCCGCTATCCCAACGTCCTGACCAGTCTGGAGTTCGAGCGCGTCTTTTCGGCCTCCGGTCCTTCTATGGGACATATTCAGCGGCCTTCAGACGCCCAAGAGCCCAGGAAGGTGGCCTGGATCCAATGCGTCGGCTCCCGGGATGCAGCCATCAATCAGGATTATTGCTCTTATGTCTGCTGTATGGCTGCCACCAAACAGGCCATCATTGCTAAAGAACACCTCTCGGCCATCGAAACGACTATCTTTTTTATCGATCTCCGGGCGCAGGGGAAGGGGTTTGACCGCTATTATGAACGGGCCAAAAAAGAGCAGGGAGTCCGTTATGTCCGCAGCCTGATTTCCAGGGTAGCCGAACATCCCACAACCCACAATCTAATCATTTCTTATATTGACGAGGAAAACTCTTTTCAAAACGAGGAATTTGACTTAGTCATCCTTTCCGTCGGTCTTAAGCCCCACCCGGAGTCAAGGGAGCTGGCCCAGACGTTACAGGTCCAGACCGATCGTTTCGGCTTCTGCCAAGGTCTGCCTTTCAATAATGTGGCTACCTCCAAAGCGGGGATTTTTGTCGGCGGGGTCTTTCAGAATCCGAAAGATATCCCTGAGACGGTTACTCAAGCCAGCGGGGCCGCCGGCGAAGCCGGGGCCTTGCTCTCCGAGGTACGGGGAACCCGGGTCAGGGAATTGGTCTTTCCGGAGGAACGAGCCACTGAAGGGGAGGGAATTCGAATCGGTGTTTTGATCTGCCATTGCGGGATCAATATTGCCGGGATAGTGGATGTGGATCAAGTTACCGAGTATGCCAAGACCCTTCCTGGGGTAGTCTATGCCGACCACTTCCTTTTTACCTGTTCTACGGACAGTCAGGAACAGATGCAACAGGTCATTAAAGAGCAGCGGTTAAATCGGGTTGTGGTGGCCTCCTGTTCCCCCCGAACCCATGAAAGTCTGTTCCAGGATACCCTGCGTAAGGCCGGATTGAATAGACATCTTTTTGAAATGGCCAATATTCGGGATCAATGTTCCTGGGTTCATCAAAACGATCCGGCCTTGGCCACGGAAAAGTCCCGGGATCTGGTGCGCATGGCCGTGGCCCGGGCCCATCGTTTGGAATCTCTTTATGACCTTCCTTTTGAAGTAACCCAGAAAGGTCTGGTCATCGGCGGCGGGGTAGCCGGGATGACCGCAGCCCTGAATCTGGCTGACCAGGGGTTTGAGACCTTCCTGGTTGAACAATCCGATCAGTTAGGTGGTCAGGCCCGGCGCCTTCATCAAACCTTGGAAGAGACCGGGGTGCAGGATTATATAGGACAGCTCATCAAACAGGTCACCGATCATCCCGGGATTCAAGTCTTTACTGAAAGTCAGGTCCTGGAAATAAAAGGGTCTGTTGGTCAGTTTTTAAGTACTATCTCCGGGAAGGGCGAAAGGATTTCGGTTCAACATGGGGTGGTCATTGTGGCCACGGGAGGCTCGGAATATCAACCCAATGAGTATCTCTATGGTCGGCACCCCAAGGCTAAGACCCAGTTGGAATTTCAGGATCTCTTGTTTCAGCAACCGGAAAAAATCCAAGAGGCTGAACAGATTGTTATGATCCAGTGCGTGGGTTCTCGGGAAGAAGAGCATCCCTACTGCAGTCGGGTTTGTTGTTCCACGGCAGTGGCCAATGCCTTGAAGGTTAAGGAAATCAGTCCCAAGACCGGGGTCGTCATCTTGTATCGGGATATGCGGACTTATGCCCAGAAAGAACTCTATTATAAACAGGCCCGGGAGGCGGGCGTTCGATTTATTCGTTTCGAACCGGAATCCCGACCCGAAGTGATTGAAGAGCAGGGAAAATTGAGGGTCAGGGTGCTGGATCAAAATTTTAAGTCCTTTTTAAGTTTTAACCCTGATTACCTGGTCCTTTCAGCCGCCATCCGACCGGCCCGGGATACGAAGACCCTGGCCACCACCCTGAAACTTCCTCTGGATGCCGATGGTTTTTTCCTGGAGGCCCATATTAAACTGAGACCTCTGGACTTCGCCAATGCCGGGATGTTCCTCTGCGGTCTGGGACACGGGCCAAAATCCTTGGAAGAAAGCATTGTCCAGGCCAAAGGGGCGGCTGCCCGGGCCGCCACGATCCTGTCCCAAAAACAAATTCAGGTCGGGAGTAAGGTGGCTGTCGTTGATGAAGATTTATGTGTGGCTTGTTTGACCTGTGCCCGGGTCTGTCCCTTCGGGGTACCAATGATCAATGACCGTCATTTTGCTGAAATGAATCCAGCCGCCTGCCAGGGATGTGGAAATTGCGCCAGCGCCTGTCCCCAGGGGGCCATCCAGGTAGGTCATTCGAAAGATGAGCAGTATCTGGCATTGTTGGAGGCCTGTTAAAAGGGCCGGTTGATGAAAAACGCCCATCTGCGGCGTTTCCCTCACCCTTCGTCGTTGCAGCGTATAAAAAGTACGCTTCACTCCTCAGGGTTTCGGGGGCCTGGCATCTGGGCATTTTTGATCAACCGGTCATTGAACCTTAAATTGTTGACCCAGAACTATTCTTTTATTATGACGGAATCATTTGAACCTAAAATTATTGCCATGCTCTGCACCTATTGTACTTATACGGCTGCCGACATGGCCGGATCTATGCGGCTCCAATATCCTTGGAACGTCCGGATTGTAAAATATCTCTGTACCGGTAAGATTGATATTCAGCATATCCTGAAGGTTTTTGAAAGGGGGGCCGATGCCGTCCTGGTGGGCGGCTGAGAAATCGGAGACTGCCATTTCCTGGAAGGAAATCTAAGAGCCAAAGAGAGAGTGGAATATACTAAAGAGCTGTTGAAAGAAATCGGGTTGGAACCCGAACGCTTGGAGATGTTCCACATCGGTGCCTCCGATGCCCCGGCCTGGGCCCGGGCGGTAACCACTATGACTGAAAGGGCTAAGGGATTAGGCCCCAATCCGTTGAAAGGATTAAAATTGGATTCGGGCCTCGGATGGCAGATTTCAAAATAAAATAAAACCTAAAGGCCAAAGAAATGATCGTTGCCAGTCGAAAACCTTTTGAAGAGATCAAAAAGAGTTGTGCCCCCTATCAGAATATTCTGGTGGTGGGCTGCGGGACCTGTGTGGCCGTTTGCCTGGCCGGCGGGAAAAAAGAGGTCGGCCTCTTGACCAGCCAGCTTCGGATGAGCTTTGGGTTGGAGAGGAAACAGGTGCGAATTTCTGAAGCAACCCTGGAAAGACAATGCGACCGGGAATTTCTGGAAATGATTCGGGAGGAAGTTAAAGCCCAGGATGCCCTTCTTTCTTTGGCCTGTGGGGCCGGGGTCCAGTTTTTAGCTGAAACCTACCCTGACAAACCGGTTTATCCGGGTGTGAATACCACCTTCATCGGCGTGGCGGAGGCAGCGGGTTTATGGACTGAACGCTGTCGGGCTTGCGGTGATTGTGTGCTGGCGGTGACTGGGGGGATCTGTCCTCGAACCAAATGTACTAAAGGGCTGAACAACGGTCCTTGTGGTGGAATGTCGGAGGGTAAGTGTGAAGTCGATCCGGAGCGCTCCTGCGCCTGGGTCTCTATCTATGAACGTTTGGCCCAGGAAGGCAGGCTATCTCAGATCGAACCCATGCTCTCTCCCACAGACTTCCGCCGCCGGACCAAGCCCGGAACGGTTACACACCGGGCCTATCTGAGGAGATATTATGCCGACTCCAAGTAAGTTTGCCCAAGCCTTAAAGTCCGATGCCTTTATTGTAACCTGTGAACTGGATCCACCGAAAGGGACCGATCCTTCGCCGGCGGAAAATATAATCACCGGGCTTAAGGATAAGGTCCAGGCCCTGGTCGTTTCTGATAATCCCAAAGCCCAATTGCACATGGCCCCGATAGGATTTTGTCGCACCCTTCTGGAGCGGGGTTTTGATCCGATCATGACCATGACTTGCCGCGACCGCAATCGGTTGGCCTTGCAGTCTGATCTGCTGGCGGCCGCCGGACTCGGCATTCAAAATATCCTGGCCGTAAGCGGTGATTATATCACCTGGGGGGACCACCCGGAAAGCCGTCCGGTTTATGATCTGGATTCGGTTCAATTGCTCTGGGCCATTTCCCAACTCAATTTGAACAAAGATATTTCCGGAGGTGTTGTTCAAGGCCCTAGTCCCTCATTTACCTTTGGGGCGGCAGTAACTCTGACAGCCAATCCTCTCCTGCCCCAGGTTTTCAAGTTCAAAAAAAAAGAACGGGCCGGGGCGCAATTTTTTATGAGTCATCCGATTTTTGATCTGGCCGGGGTGGAAGATTTTTTTAAACAAGTTCCTGAAAGGAACATCCCTCTTTTGGCCTCGGTCTGTCTATTAAAAGAGGAACAGATTCGAGACTACAGCCCAGGAAAAACCCCTGGTTTGTCTGTCCCGAAACCGGTATTGGAAAAATTTCAATCCCTGAATTCCGAGGAATTCCAGACCAGGATGCTGGAGCAGACGGCTAAACTGATAGAAGAAATAAAAAAAGATGGACGTTTTCGAGGGGTCCATCTCATGTTGCAAGGGGAAGAGGAAAAGATCGGGAAACTATTATAATTTCGGATTTCGGATTTCGGAATTCAGAATTGGGAATGGGGAAGAATGACAGAGGATAGTTGCTGGCATCCGATTTTTTCTACCCGAACTCTAAACTCCAAACTTAGGCCTCGAACCTGAAGGCCTATAGGGTGTGCTAAAAAAAGTGAAGGGTAC
>JAZDOU010000272.1:0-10121 GCA_043798385.1 Pseudomonadota bacterium | reverse complement strand
AAAAGAAAAATCCCTCGTCTTCCCATGGGTGTTTCTATCCTGGTCCCCCATCTTCAACTCAAATTGATCTGTCGTAATTTATCCCCTGAGGGATGCTTTTTCGAGGCATCAGACCTGGGCCCTGTCGGAAAGACCTTTCCCCTTCTATTAGACCCCCCGGAGATTGGAACGATCGTTGTGGAAGCCCTGGTCATTCACAAAGGAGTGGATGGAAAGGGATCAGGGATTCAATTCATCGCTATAGACCCGCCGGAAGAGATCAAACTGACCTATTTTCTGGAAATATTCCACTAAGCGGAAAAGCTCCCAACCCCTTTCTCAATCTTGGCCCAGGAATCCTTTAAGGGGACGGTACGGTTAAAGACCAGCTTGCCCCCTTTTGAATCAACGGCATCCAGACAGAAATAGCCCTGCCTTTCAAATTGAAAAAAGTCCCCCGGGGCGCTATCGGCCAGGCTGGGCTCGACCCGGCAGGATCCCAGGGAAATCAGCGAATGGGGATTTAAAGACGACTTAAACTCCCTTTCCTCTTCTTCTCCGAGGATAGGATTTAGAAAAAGATGGTCATAAAGACGCACCTCGGCCTCCAGGGCCTGGTCGGCCGACACCCAGTGCAGGGTGGCCTTGACCTTGCGTCCATCAGGGGAATCTCCCCCCCTGGTAGCCGGATCATAGGTGCAATGCAGTTCCTTCATTTCCCCGGTCTGCTCATCCTTAACCCCCCCGACACAGGTAATAAAATAGCCATACCGCAACCTGACCTCGCGCCCTGGGGCCAAACGGAAAAATTTTTTCGGGGGATCTTCCCGAAAATCATCCTGTTCGATATAAAGGACCTTGGAAAAAGGGACCTTCCGGGTCCCCATAGCGGCATCCTCCGGATTATTGACGGCCTCTATTTCTTCCACTTGTCCTTCGGGATAATTATCAATCACCACTTTGAGGGGCCGCAGGACGGCCATTACCCTCTGGGCCCTCTTATTTAAATCTTCCCGCAGACAATGTTCCAACAGGGCGATATCCACGGTACTGTTGCTTTTGGCCACCCCGATCCGTTCACAAAAGTTTCGGATCGACTCCGGGGTATAGCCCCGTCGTCGCAAGCCGGAGATCGTCGGCATCCGGGGATCATCCCATCCGGTCACCTGTCCCTCCTGGACCAATCTCAACAGTTTACGCTTACTCATCACCATGTAAGTCAGGTTGAGACGGGCAAACTCGATCTGCTGGGGGTGATAGATTCCCAACTCATCCAGGGCCCAGTCATACAAGGGGCGGTGATCTTCGAACTCCAGGGTGCAGATGGAATGGGTGATCCCCTCGAGGGAATCGCACAGGCCGTGGGTAAAATCATACATCGGATAAATACACCACTGGTCTCCGGTCCGATGATGAGAGGCATGGAGGATCCGGTACATGACCGGGTCCCGAAGATTTAAATTGGGCGAGGCCATATCGATCTTAGCCCGCAAGGTCCGGGAACCATCTTCAAATTCTCCAGCCCGCATCCGGGTAAAAAGGTCCAGATTTTCATCGATTAAACGATTGCGATAGGGGCTGTCTTGACCCAACTCGGTCAATGTGCCGCGATAGGCCCTGATTTCCTCTGCGGTCAAATCGCAGACATAGGCTCGGCCCTTTTTGATCAATTGGACGGCGTATTGGTAGATCTGCTCAAAATAGTCCGAGGCGTAGAAGAGGCGGTCTCCCCAATCGAACCCCAGCCAGCGGACATCCTCCTTAATGGATTCGACGTATTCCACCTCTTCTTTCGTCGGATTGGTATCGTCAAAGCGAAGATTGCACAGGCCATTGAATTCAGCCGCCAACCCGAAATTGAGACAGATCGATTTGGCGTGGCCGATATGCAGATACCCGTTGGGTTCGGGCGGGAACCGGGTATGAACCCGGCCTTGATATTTCTGACTCTTCAGGTCCTCTAAAATGATTTCTTTGATAAAATGAGAGAGAATGGGGGTGTTGCTCGACATGATCAGAACTCCTTAGCGATTTATTCTTAAATGGGCTGGTTTTTCACAGTGATTTTTTTTATAATGACAAAACAGTCATAATTTCTCAACCAAAATATGAGGACCGGTCGAATATGGAACACCTTATTGCCCAAACAGCCAAGTGGATAGCCGATTCCAAGCGGTTGGTCGTCTTTGTGGGAGCGGGCCTGAGCACCGAATCAGGTATCCCCGACTTCCGCAGCCCGGGCGGGGTCTGGGACCGCTATAATCCGGAAGACTTCTATTTCCAGAATTTTCTGACCAGTGAACAGTCCCGGGAGAAATACTGGCAAATGGCTACGGAGATGTATGATTCGATCAAAAATGCCCAACCCAACCCGGCCCATCTGGCCATTGCCGAACTTGAGAGGCTGAACAAGCTCGACCGGGTCATTACTCAAAACATCGACGGTCTCCATTTCAAGGCCGGCAACAGCCAAGACATGGTCATTGAGCTCCATGGAACAGCCCTCATGGTCACCTGTCTTAGCTGTTGGAAAAGGTATCAACGGGACGAGATCCAGAAACGGCTCCGGCAGGGGGTGAAGGTCCCTTATTGCGATGACTGCGGCGGCCCCTTAAAACCGGCCACCATCTCCTTCGGTCAATCCATGCCGGAGAAGGAGACCGAAGAGGCCTTCGCCAGGGCGGCCGGGGCCGATCTTTTTATGGTTATCGGATCCTCCCTGGCCGTCCAGCCGGCGGCTTCCCTGCCCCAGGTGGCCAAAAGGAGCCGGGCCCGGCTGGTGATCGTCAACCGCGACTCGACCCCTTTAGACGGGATAGCCGACCTGGTCATCCACGGCCAGGCCGGACCGATCATGGACGCCATTGTGGAAAAGGTAAAAAGCCTCCTCCAATAAAACCGGCCTCATCTTTCCGGTGGATTGATCCAGGTTCCTTCCTGACCATACTGACTGCAGACTTCTTTCAAGGCCTGCTTGTTCTCCAGAAAGCGGTCTTTCATCTGCCGCAGCCATTCAGCATGGACTGAAGCCGCTTCTTTGGTCAGGAACATTTCATGATCCCCGGATTGAATGGTAAAATGCACCCGGCCTTGACTGACTTCCATCTTTCCGGGATTCCCGCACAAGAGACAGTTCACCTCCCGGTCTCCTGTAAAACGAAAGGAGTCACTGCCGCATAGGGGGCAGCAGGGTTCCTTAAGAGGTTGAGCCGGAGCCAAAAGGGCCTGACCAAGGGCGGCGGCCTTCTGCTTGTTTCCCGGGTCAAAGAAGATTTCACCCGGAAGGGCCCCATAGATGACTTCACTGCCTTTGATCTCGGCTAACAGGGATTTCAGAAAGCTTTCCACCTGGAGCTTGGTCCCCCCCTCCCGGTTGGGGATCCCGGCCAAACTTACCCCTATGGCGGGCTTCCCCCATAAGGCCTCCGCCTGGCCGTAAAAGGTCAGGGCCCGATCTTGCAACCGTTTCAAACAGGAATGGGCCCCTAAAAAATAAGTCGGTACGGCCACGATCAAGGCGTCGGCCTGGACCATGGCCTCCAGGACAATGGCAAAATCATCTGTCTGGACACAGCGCTGCTCTTTAAACAGACAGGCATAACAGGCCCGACAGGGTTGAATATCAAAGGCCGGAAGCCGGAGCAGCCTTAATTCATGGGCCTCCGGGATATTGCGGCTGATCTCCTTGACCATGATTTCGCTATTCCCCAGTTTGCGGGGCGACACAATCAGTCCCAGAATCTTCTTCATTTTCTTTTCCTTTCTCTGTATCCATTGGGGTTGTCCCCTGGTTCCATGATGAATGTCCTCGGAAAAATTATTAAATGTGTCCAGAGGCTTCTATGGACTTCCCTTTGGACAATTCTCAAAATCAATAACTCCTGAAGCCTTTAGCTCATAACTTTGGGACAATCCCTATCCATTCGGATCATATACCGGGGAGGGGTGATAGCCTCGCTCCGGCACAGAAAACATCGTCCCGGCGGGGTAAGCCGGTCCCTTTTTTTGAAAACATGCCCGCATTCCAGGCAGGTCGAAGGAATGAGGATGAACTTCCCTCCCAGGGAATGGGATCGTGAGATGTGGGCCAGATGGTCGTAAACCTCCTTTTCCCGGATCCCGATGGCCTGAGAGATCTCTTTGGCGGTCATTTCCTGTTCTTGCAAGATAAAAATAATGGATTGGCGGAGCGTGCCCATCTGATCCCAAGTTATCCCAATTGCATAATAATTGATCGATAAAGGGAGCGACAACAAAGCATGAAAATCCCCCTCCCCCCTTTGGAAAAAGGGGACAGCAGGAAATTGGGAGCCTCATGAAGACATAATAGAAATCCTGACAGGAAGTGTCAAGGACTGAAAATCGGCCACTCCGAATCGTCTCTTGTCAGAAGAAATCCCGATATGGTATAAAAAAATTATGGATCTTTTAATCAGGACGGTCAGATGATAAAAATTGAAAACCTGACCAAGGATTACGGCCGGGTCAGGGCCCTCGATTCCCTGTCTCTTGAAATCCGCCAGGAAGAAATCTTTGCGCTTTTGGGTCCCAACGGGGCCGGGAAGACCACCACCATCAAGATATTAAATACCCTGGTCAAACCTACTTCGGGCCGGGCCTGGTTGGCCGGATTTGATGTGGTTCATGATCCCCTGCAGATCAAAAAACGCCTTGGGGTGGTCCCTCAAGAGAATAATCTCGACCGGGACCTGACGGCCTACGAAAACTTGAAGATCTATGGCCTGCTGCATCACGTTTCGGAACTCAAGAAAAAGGCTCAGGAGCACCTGAAGTCGGTGGACCTCTGGGAGCGGCGCAATGATCCGGTCCAGACCTTTTCCGGAGGCATGCAGCGGCGGCTGCTTATTGCCCGGGCCTTACTGGGAAACCCTCAAATTCTCTTTCTGGATGAGCCGACCATCGGCCTGGATCCCCAGGTCCGCCGGGAGATCTGGAATACCATCCGAAGAATCAGGACCCAGGGGGGGACCGTCCTTCTGACCACCCATTACATCGAAGAAGCCGAGGCCTTGAGCGATCGGGTCGGGATCCTCTCCCAGGGCAAACTGATCGCCCTGGATACACCGGAGAACCTAAAAAAAATGGTCGGTGAATATGTGGTTGAATATTTAAATGAAGACGGCAGCAAGGTCTATCAGATGTGCCGGAACCGGGAAGATGCCCAGTGTTATCTGAACCAACCGGAAAACGAGATGACCTTTCGAAAAGCCAACTTGGAAGATGTCTTCGTCAAGTTAACCGGGACTCGGATTCAAAAATGAACTGGTATCCGATTTTTCTCCGGGAGATGTTGCAGTTTAAAAAGAAACTGTTTCGCCTGGGTTATATTTTTACCTCCATGATGGTCCCCCTGCTCTATTTGCTGGCCTTTGGGCTCGGGCTGGGGCGCACGGTTCAAGTTTCAGGCGAAAGTTATTTTAATTATCTCCTGCCCGGCCTGGTGGCCATGAGTTCCATGAACAACTCCTATAACTGGATAGCCAGCGGACTCAACCTGAGCCGTCTCTACTTTAAAACCTTTCAAGTCCTGGTACAGGCCCCGATTGCCTCCACCTCGATCATAACCGGATATGTGATTTCCGGCATGGTACGGGGATTATTCGCCTCCCTGATGATCATCCTGGTGGGGCTCCTGGCCGGTACGGGCTTTCATCTCTCCTTCATTTTCGTAGGGACCCTCCTGCTGAATTGTTTCTTGTTTTCCAATTTAGGGGTGATCGTGGGGATGATCACCAAGAGCCATGAAGACACCTCCACCTATGCCAATTTTTTTATCCTGCCGATGGTCTTTTTCAGCGGCACCTTTTTCCCCATTGACCGGATGCCGGCCCTTTTAAAAGGGATCATACTCTGTCTACCCCTGACCCATACCAATATTTTGATCCGAAAATCGTCCTTAGATAGCCAGGGTTGGCTGGCCATTGTGGTCATGGCCGCCTATGCTGCCCTGTTTTTTATCATTGGTTCCCGGATGATAAAAAATTACAGCGAATAATTGAAGGCTCAATGACCAAACCTGGGCAAAAGAAAAGACTGCTCCTAACCGGAGCCAGCGGATTTTTAGGCTGGAACATCTGCCGGCAGGCTCCGGCCGAATGGGAGATTTACGGTCTGACCTTCTCTCATCCCCTGAGCATACCCGGCACAACCATTATTCAAACCGATCTAAGAAATTTTAAGGCCCTAAAAAACCTCTTTAAAAGGGTCCGGCCCCAGGCTGTAATGCACACAGCGGCCGTCTCGGATCCCAATTTTTGTCAACTCCACCCGGAAGAAACGAGCGCGATTAATGTGAGGGCCTCCCTTCAAATCGCCGACCTGTCGGCCGAGGCCCGTATCCCCTGTCTCTTTACCTCCTCGGATCTGGTCTTTGACGGCCGCCATTCCCCTTACTCGGAGGCGGATCTCCCTGTCCCGATCAATCGGTATGGGGAGCAGAAAGTTATGGCCGAAGAAGGGATGCGGACCCGATATCCGGAGATGATCATCTGCCGCCTGCCATTGATGTTTGGGGATTCCGGGCCGGTGGCCCAAAGCTTCCTTCAGCCCCTGTTGGAAGCCATCCGGGAAGACCGTGAGGTGCCTTGTTTTGTGGATGAATTCAGGACACCGGTCAGCGGAAAGGCCGCCGCCCGGGGACTTTTTCTGGCCCTCGACCAGGCCGTTGGGATCATCCATCTGGGAGGGCGGGAGCGGATCTCCCGATTTGATTTCGGTCTTCTGGTGAAAAAGAGTCTTGAGTCCAATCGGGTAAAACTGATTCCCTGCCGTCAAAAGGATATCAACATGCCGGCCCCCAGACCATCGGATGTCTCCCTGAATAGTAATAAAGCCTTTTCTTTAGGGTTTGAGCCACCGTCTCTAGTTGAAGAATTGAGGGATTGTGTGGGTTTTTAAGACTAACCTCTAACCAAAACTATTCAAAATTTCTCTACAAATCTGACCCCTTTGGTTTTACTTAGGCCTCCCCTATGGCCCTGTGCACAAGCTTTTCTGAAAGGCCTTTCAGGTCCCCGAAAAAAATGCACTGGGTCGGGCAAACCAGGCTGCAGGCCGGCCGCTCGTCTTTGGCCAGGCGATCGATGCACAAATCGCACTTGACAGCCAATCCCTTTTCCTCTTCGAACTGCATAGCCCCGAAAGGACAGGCTTCAACACATTCCTTACATCCAATACAAAGTTCATGGTCGATGAGCACGACCCCCTGGTGGTTTCTGCTGATGGCATCCGCCGGGCAGACCTTTTGGCAGGGGGCGTTGGCACAATGGTGACAGTAGACGGGGATGAAGTCGCACCCTTTCTCCATCACCCGCACCAGTCGCGGCCCGACCCCGAGTTCGTGCTCCTGTTTACAAGCCACTTCACAGGCGTGACAGCCCATACAATCTTTTTTAAAAAACATCAAAGAGATTTTCCCCATCTCATACCCTCCTGTCGGCTATTTCTCTGAACGGCGAACACAACGCACCTGGTAGGCGTTGTTCTTGGAATAACTCAGCACATAAGCACCGTCGAACATGATAATCCAGGCATTCCTGGTGGCCTGACCAAAGGTGGTGGACGACCAGTAACTTTGTGTGTCCTGAAAAGGGACCTCCGGACGGATGATTGGCCGATACTTGCTCCTGTCCAGCAGGGTTTCCAGTTCTAAGACGCTCGGCAGGCGCCAATCCGCCTTGCCTTCCAAAATTAAGACCTCGGCATACGCCAGGGCTTCATCCCAGGTCATCTCCCCCGGCGATTCCATCTGCCATTCCAGGTGTGTTTTCGGGTCTATCCAGGTAACCATTCTTCAAACCACTAATCGGCTTTCCTTACAGATCAGCTCCTTTAAGACTCTGCCCGGGATATGCTGCACAGGCAATTCCTTAGATTGGTGGCCCCCATGGCCGGGTCCATGGTCTGGTGGGCATTGTCCATCAGAAGATTGATATTGGATATCTCCCATCCGTGACCCGGGTCCTTTATCTCCGGGTACCACCAGCCATGCTCGGCAACGATCACCCTGGGATCAATCCCGTCATAGAACTTGGCCCGCTCCTTGACCCGTCCCCGGGGCGACTCGATGGTAACCCAGTCGCCTTCCTGGATACCGTGTTTTTTGGCGGTCTCGGGATGGATCTCGACGATAGGATCGGGCCGGATTTCCCTTAACCAGGGCTGGTTGCGATTGGCCGTATGGAAAAAGGTGGGAGTGCGCAGGCCGGCATTCAGGATGTAGGGGTAGCGCTCCAACAGATCAGGTCTGGACACCGGACTCTCCGGGAGTTCAACATATTTTGGGAGAGGATCGAAGCCCCATTTCTCCAGAGTGGTGGACCAGAGTTCCACTTTCCTGGTGGGTGTGGAAAATCCTCTCTCCCGGTACTTGTGATAGACCATCTCTCCTTGCAGATAGCCTATTTCTTTAAATTCCTCCCAGGTCACTCCGGCTGGTTCGAGCAGGTAATCGAGGGCCTCCTCGACGGTATTCCACCACGGCTGGCCCATCCGCTTGCCCAGTTCCATGAAAATCTTATGATCCTGCCAGGCCTCTCCGATCTCGACGCACTTCTGCCGGGCCAAGACGAAACCGTGTCGCTTCCAGTTGTCCGCCACGTGGTTCTGTTCCAGCCAGGTCGCCGCAGGCAAAAAGATGTCGGCCAGTTCGGCTGTGGGGGTAAGGAAGAAATCGATGACGGCCAGGAAATCCAGGGCCTTGAGGGCCTGGTAGGCCTCTCTGGCGTTGGCCCGCGATATCACCGGATTGGTCCCGCACAAAAGTCCGGCTTTCAGTTGATAGGGATTCCCATCCAGAATGGAATCCCAGGCGACCTTGGGAGTGATAAAGGCCACCCTGGCCCCCAGCTTGTACCTCTCTCCACCCAGGCGCTTGGCCCTCTGTTCCGGGCTGAGGTCCTTATGCCGGGCGAATTCGGCCACGGTTCGGGTCGGCGGGTTCACATACAGGACGTTTCCCCCCGGGGTATCCAGGTTGCCGGTGGCGGCCATGAGTCCGGTGGCGGCCCGGGTGAAGTCAGTACAGTTGTTGGTCTGTTCGGTCGGTACACCCCAGTGAATGCAGGCTGGTTTAGTGATGGCGTACATTTTTGCGGCCTGGCGGATGAGATCCTTGTCCACCCAGGTAATCTCCTCTACCCGTTCCAGGGAATAGTCCTTCATCACCCTTTCCCTGAAGGCCTCCCAGCCATGAATGGAATCGGCGACAAATTCCTGGTCATAAAGTTCCTCCTCCATAATGACCCGGTGGAACCCCATAGCCAGGGCGGCGTCCGTTCCCGGTCGAAGCTGAAGCCAGAGGTCGGCCCTTTTGGCCACAAACCCCTTCCGGGGATCGATACAGATGAGCTTGGCCCCCTTTTTATAAGCCTTCCAGAAATCGACGCCCTTGTATTCGTCCGGGTTGGTCCATTGGGGATTGCAGGCCCACATGACGATTAGCCTGGGATCGCCCCGGTAGTCACAGATGGGCAGGTTGCCGCAGGTGATCAGGGTAGAGGCGACTCTCGAGACATAGCACATGTGACCCGCGGTCAGGACGTTGGGAGTGCCCAGCATATTGGCGAAACGGTAAAGATGGCTCTCATAGTCCCGCCCGGTCCCCTGGCCGATGACAATGGCTTCGGGCCCATGGGCCGCTATGACTTCTTTGAACTTGTTGGTCACCGTGTCCAGGGCCTCGTCCCAGGAGATCCGTTCCCATTTTCCATTCACCTTTTTCATGGGGTGCAGGATCCTGTCGGGATGGTAGGCCATTTGGGTGACGGCCAGCCCCTTGCTGCACAGGGTGCCGTAACTGATGGGGGATTCTGGGTCCCCTTCCACCTTGACTACCTTTCCGTCCAAAATGGTGGCGATCACCCCGCAGCCCCCATGACAATTCCGGCAAGCCGTTCTGATCTTTTTAACCTCTCCCATAATAACCCTCCTTTCCACTAAACAAAAGATTGCAGGAGAAATAAAAACAAATCACTTCATAATTCGTTTCCATCCGGAAATTCGAATTTCCGGATGGAAACACCTCGATTTCGGCCGGTCGATTTTATCGACCTATGCTAAGGTCCCCATTCGGGGACCGGCCGGTCGATTTTATCGACCTATGCTAAGGTCCCCATTCGGGG
>JAZDOU010000231.1:0-8387 GCA_043798385.1 Pseudomonadota bacterium | reverse complement strand
TGTCAATCTGCAGGCTGTCTTGTGCGGCGTACTCAAGTACGCCTCCGCGCCACCCCTTGATTTCCTTGCCAGAACAAAAAAATCCTCGTTTCCGAATTGGAAACCAATAGTTTCACGTCCGGTGTTTCCGGATGAGAACTAGTTATGGGAGCGGGTGGTCAGATGATTTTTTGGGATTTCGAATTCTGCGAGTTATTGGCAAAACAAGGGCACTTTGTGATTCGGTTCGATAATCGAGACGTCGGTCTATCGACAAAATTTGAAAGAATCGGTATTCCTGACATGATGGCTGCAATGAAAGGTAAACCTGTATGCTCGGCATACTCTCTTGAGGATATGGCAGATGATGCTGTACAGACGACTGAAAAAGAGAAGGCTAAGTGATCGAACCCGTCACAAACCCAACAATTAGCATCCTGGTAGTCGATGATGAAGTCAACATCCGTAAAACGGTATCGGTTTGCCTGGAGACTGAAGGGCACAAAGTTTTCGGAGTGAGTAATTTTCAAGATGCCCTGTTTGAGGCTTCACACAGGTCCTTTGATCTTGCTTTTGTCGACCTTCGCCTCGGCACCCAAAATGGCCTTGATCTGATCCCTGCTTTATTGGCGGCCTCCCCCTGGATAAAAATCATTGTCATCACGGCCTATGCCTCCATAGATACGGCAGTGGAGGCTATGCGTCGTGGAGCCTCTGATTATATTGCCAAACCTTTCACTCCGGCCCAGATCAGGATGGCCGTTCAAAAAATGTTTCAGGTGCGCACCTTAGAACAAAAGGTGGCCGCCCTGCAGGAAGATCTGGGACGGTCCACTCCTGAATTGGACTTTACCAGTACCAGTCCGGTCATGGAGCGTGCGGTGAACCTGGCCCGGCAAGCGGCTGCCTCAGAGGCGACTATTCTTTTACGCGGGGAAAGCGGAACGGGTAAGAGTATCCTTGCCAGAGCGATTCATTCCTGGAGCCGTCGGGCAGCCAAACCGTTGAGTGTCATCTCCTGCCCATCATTCTCTTTGGAATTGCTGGAAAGCGAGCTCTTCGGGCATGTCAAAGGGGCCTTCACCGGGGCCGTTCGGGACAACCCGGGCCGAGTGACAGTTTGCGAAGGAGGTACCCTCTTTTTAGACGAGATAGGTGATCTGCCCCTAAACCTGCAACCCAAGTTGCTGCGTTTTGTCCAGGAAAAGGAATATGAACGAGTCGGTGGTTATGGTACCCGCAAGGCCGACGTGCGCATAATTACGGCTACCAATGTGGACTTAGAAAAGGCCGTTAGGGAAGGCCGGTTTCGAGAAGACCTCCTTTTCAGGCTAAACGTGATCCAAATCGAAATCCCGCCCTTGCGTGAACGACCGGAGGATATCGTTTTGCTGGCCGAAAAATTATTGGCCTTCTATGGCCGGAACAACCACCGGGCTTTTGCCGGTTTTACTGAAGAGGCCATGCAAGGATTAAAACTATATCCCTGGCCGGGCAATATCAGAGAATTGAGCAATTGCATCGAGCGAGCGGCCATCCTTTGCCGAGCTGAACGCGTCGGCCTGGAGTGTCTCCCCCAAAATCTTAACCCTCATGAATCCCAGCCCTATATAGGCGACCCCGTCTCCTTGGAAAAAATCGAAGAACAACACATCCGTAGAATCCTGGCCACCACTAAATCCTTACAAGAGGCTGCTGACATCCTGGGTATTGACCAGGCCACTCTCTGGCGCCGGCGCAAAAAATACGAAATCTAATAGGTCTTGCTTCCTTTTCCTTACTACTTGCCTTCCTCCCTTGCAATTTTCAAGGAATCTTTAGATTATTTATTGAAAAATGCAAGGCAGTAGATCCTTCTATCAAAAATTAATCATTGTCTTTCAATATCTTATACTAATAAAGGGGATGGCCTGTTGTTTGCATTTTGTATTCAGCCCAACCCGGACCAGCCGGAACCAAAATTGGATATACGAAATGTGTTAAAACCCTTGGTTGGTCCGGGTCAACGGCTTGTTCTTTAATAAATTCTTTCCATTTTGCGTAGAATTTTATTCTTAAGTCACTAAAGGGGAAAATATGTCAGGTCTTCGCCAAAAACTATCTCTCGGATTCGGTGGATTGCTGATCATTATCCTGGTCGTCGGTATCCAGAGCATTATCCATCTCAGTCAATTGGGAGATTCTATTGATATCATCCTTCGGGAAAACTACCAAAGTGTCATCGTCTGCCAAGAAATGAAAGAGTCCCTGGAGCGCATGGACAGCGGAATCCTTTTTATCCTTCAAGGATATCGACAGAAAGGCGATGAACTGATCCGCGTCAATGAACAGGCCTTTGAAAAGTCCCTCCAGGTGGAATTGAACAATATCACCATTCCCGGTGAAGGCGAAAAGGCCATCCTGCTGCAAAAAAATTTCAGCCGATATAAAATAGCCCTCAAAAGCGCAATGAATAGTTCCCTTTCTATTATCGATCGGCGGCAGGCTTATTTTAACGAGCTTTTACCCTTGTTTGACCGCATCAAAGGAACCGCCAACGAAATCCTTCAAATAAATCAGCAAAATATGCACGAGGCCAATGATCGTGCCCGAAAGAGAGCTGCTTCGGCCAAGAAAGAAATGATTTTTTTCTTGTTGGCTGGAATAATTATCGCCGGCGGGTTTGTCTTCTTTGTCGGAAGGTGGGTTTTGCGGCCCATCAAACGTCTTATTCAATCCATTGATGAAATCAGACGGGGTAATCTCGACCTGGTTGTAACAAGCAAATCCAAGGATGAGATCGGGCATCTGTCCCAAGCCTTTAATGATATGGCCACCAGCCTTCGCGAATTTCGACGCTCCGATCAGGCCAATCTGATTCGCATCCAACGGGCCACCCAACAGGCCTTTAACAGTCTGCCCGAGGCAGTAGCGCTTATCGACCTGGACGGAAAGGTGGAAGTAGCTACCGAAACGGCCAGGAATTATTTCGGGCTTCAGCCTAACACCGTTATTAACGATTTACCTCTTGAATGGTTAGGAGTACTGATTCAAGAGGCCATCCGGCAAGACTACTCCAAACAGAAAAAAGGCCATCAAAAAAATATCCAGCAGTTCATCGAGGGGGAGGAACGATTTTTTCAGCCGGAAGCGATCCCCATCCTGGATAAGGAGAGGCAACCGGCCGGGGTGGTCTTGGTCTTTCAGGATGTCACCCAAATCCAACAGCAAGATGAACTAAAAAGGGGAATGATCTCAACCGTTTCCCATCAACTAAAAACCCCGCTCACCTCCATTCGTATGGCTATCCATTTGCTGCTGGAAGAGAAGGTGGGGTTCCTCACCGAGAAACAGGCGGAACTTTTGATCGCGGCCCGGGAAGACAGCGACCGGTTGCACAATATCCTCAACAACCTGTTGGATATCAGCCGTATCGAATCCGGCAAGACCAGGATGGAATTACGGGCGGTTTCCCCCAATTCCTTGCAACTGGAAGCCCTGGAACCCTTTTGGAGGGCGGCCCACGACCAGGGGGTGACCCTGAATGTCGAGGTACCGGGGGATTTACCCGACGTCTGGGCCGATCCGACCAGGATTTATTATGTCTTCAGCAATCTTCTTTCCAATGCCCTTAGATACACCCCGCCCGGTGGCACGATTACCTTTTCGGCCAGGGCGGAAGGAAAGGAGGTCCGTTTTTCCGTTACCGATACAGGAAAGGGGATTCCCAGTCAATATCTCCCCAGGATCTTCGAACAATTCTTCCGGGTCCCGGACCAGGAAAAGGAATCAGGGGCCGGTCTTGGACTGGCCATCGTTAAGGAGATCATCGAAGCCCATGGGGGGACAGTGGGTGTGGAAAGTCAGGAAGGGAAAGGGAGTACTTTTATCTTTACCCTGAAAACAGTGGATCACCTATCGAAGGAGGAGGATCACTCATGATGGACGCGGTCTATATTTTAATTTCAATCGTTTTTTTCGGCTTGTGTGTCCTGTACACGCGGGCCTGTGAAAGGCTTTAACATGTCAGACATTATTGGATTGATCATCGGGCTGATCCTGATTGTTTATCTCTTTATAACCGTTCTTCGGCCTGAAAAGTTTTAAAGAAGGGATAAAATCATGGATCTTTACGGATGGATTCAACTCGCCCTCTATATGTTGGTTCTTCTGGCTTTGACTAAACCCATGGGCCTTTATCTGGTTCAGGTCATGGATGCCGAAGGGAAGACCTTCCTGGACCCGGTTCTCAGGCCGGTAGAAGGGGGATTGTACCGGTTCCTGGGTTTGGACCCGAAAAAGGAGCAGGACTGGCAAGGCTATACCTTCTCCCTGCTTCTGTTCAGCCTGGTCGGGTTGTTGTTTACTTATTTTATCCTGCGACTTCAGCACCTGCTGCCTCTCAACCCCCAGGGCTTCGGACCGGTCCCCGCCGACCTGGCCTTTAATACGGCGGTCAGTTTCACCACCAACACCAATTGGCAGAATTACGGCGGCGAGTCGACCCTCTCTTATTTCTCGCAGATGGTCGGCCTGGTTTTTCATAACTTCGTTTCAGTCGCCGTGGGCATAGCGGCGGCCGCGGCCCTGGTGCGCGGCGTTGCCCGGCATTCAGCCAAAACGATCGGCAACTTCTGGGTCGATTTGATCCGGGGGAATCTCTATCTGCTGCTGCCGATCAGCCTGGTACTGGCCGTCTTTCTGGCTTCACAGGGCATCATCCAGAACTTTAAGACCAATGATTCGGCCAAGCTCATCGAACCCTCGACCATCCAAGCCCCTAAAAAGGACACCGGCGGTCAGGAGATCAAGGATGCCCAAGGCAACCCGGTGATGGAAAAGCGGAAGCTGACACAGCAGACCCTTCCCCAGGGTCCGGCAGCCTCACAGGTGGCCATCAAGATGCTGGGAACCAACGGCGGCGGTTTTTTCAATGCCAATGCCTCCCATCCTTATGAGAACCCGACCCCTTTATCCAATTTTTTTCAGACGCTGGCCATTTTTCTCATCCCCAGCGGCCTGACTTATTATCTGGGCCGAATGGTCAAAAAGCAAAAACACGGTTGGGCCGTCTGGAGCGCCATGACCATCCTCTTTCTCAGTGCCGTCCTGGTCTGCTGGTACGCTGAATCGGCCGGCAATCCGCGCCTCCAAACCCTTGGCCTGGAGCAGGTCGGCGGGAACATGGAAGGGAAAGAGGTCCGTTTCGGGATCTTCAACTCCGCCCTCTTTGCCTCCATCACCACCGGCGCCTCTTGCGGGGCGGTCAATGCCATGCATGATTCCTTTACCCCCCTGGGAGGATTGATCCCCCTTTTTAACATCCAGTTGGGCGAGGTCGTTTTTGGGGGAGTCGGCGCGGGATTGTATGGGATGCTGGTTTTTGTCATCCTGGCCGTATTCCTGACCGGCTTGATGGTCGGTCGCACACCCGAGTATCTCGGTAAAAAGATAGAGCCCTACGATGTCAAGGTGAGCGTTCTGGCCCTGATGATACTGATCTTCAGTATCCTCTGCTTCTCGGCCTGGGCCCTGGTCAGCAAATGGGGATTGGCCGGCCTGAACAACAGCGGCCCCCACGGGTTGAGCGAGATACTCTATGCCTACTCCTCAGCCACCGGCAACAACGGCAGCGCCTTTGCCGGACTGAGCGGCAATACCCCCTGGTACAACACCACCCTGGGTTTGGGCATGCTTTTCGGACGGTTTATCATGCTGGTGCCGGTCATGGCCCTGGCCGGGAGTCTGGCCGGGAAAAAACTCGTCCCCTCTTCCGGGGGAAGCTTCCCCGTCTGGGGTTTGACCTTTACCCTCGTTTTGGTGGGGACGGTCGTAATCGTCGGGGCCTTGACCTTTCTTCCGGCCCTGGCCTTGGGTCCGATCGTCGAGCACTTTCTGATGACCGGATCAAAAATTCTTTTTTAAGAGGCAACGGATCATGGCGGTTAAAGCGCACTCTCTTTTTGAACGGGCCATTATCGGACAGGCCATAATCGATTCATTTAAAAAACTCAATCCGGTTTCGTTGTTGAAAAATCCGGTTATCTTTGTGACCGAAGTCGGGGCGGCCCTGACCACCATCGGTCTCTTTTGGCGTTCCGGGAAGGACCCCTTGGGGTTTATCCTGCAGGTCACCCTTTGGCTCTGGTTTACCGTGCTCTTCGCCAATTTCGCCGAAGCCATGGCCGAAGGCCGGGGCAAGGCCCAGGCCAATGCCCTCCGAAAGACCCGAACCCAGACCGTAGCCAATCGATTGAAATCCGATGACTCGGTGGAGAAGATCGAAGCCGACCACTTACGGAAGGGCGACCTCGTTCTGGTATCGGCCGGGGAAATCATCCCCTCTGACGGTGAAATCATAGCCGGGGTAGCTACGGTGGACGAATCGGCCATCACCGGAGAATCGGCTCCGGTCATCCGCGAAGCCGGCGGGGATCGTAGCGCCGTCACCGGCGGCACCCGGGTCCTATCGGATCAGATCAAGGTCCTGGTAACCGCCAACCCGGGGGAGAGTTTTCTGGATCGTATGATTCGACTGGTTGAGGGTGCCCAGCGTCAGAAAACCCCCAATGAGATCGCCCTGACGATTCTTCTCTCAGCACTGACCATCATTTTTTTGATAGTCTGCATCACCTTGAAGCCTTTTGGTCTTTATTCGGGTGTGGCTTTTTCCATAACCGTCCTGGTCGCCCTGCTGGTTTGTCTGATCCCCACCACTATCGGGGGTTTGCTCAGCGCCATCGGCATCGCCGGGATTGATCGGATGGTCCAAAAAAATGTCCTGGCCATGAGCGGCCGGGCCGTCGAAGCCGCCGGGGATATCGACGTGTTGCTCCTGGATAAAACAGGGACCATCACTTTGGGAGACCGTCAAGCCAGCGCTTTTTTTCCGGCTCCGGGGGTTCATATCGAAGAATTGGCCGATGCGGCCCAATTAGCCTCATTAGCCGATGAAACACCCGAAGGCCGGAGCATCGTTGTGCTGGCTAAACAATATGGTTTAAGAGGGCGTTCCATTTCTGAAATGTCCAATGCCCAATTTATCGCCTTTTCCGCCCAGACCAGGATGAGTGGAGTGGATGTCGGGGGACGACAGATCCGCAAAGGGGCCATAGATGCCGTCAAGGCCTTTACCGGAACGGATCTTCCTTTGGAGATCCAAGATACCGTGAACAACATTTCCCTTTCCGGTGGAACCCCTTTGCTGGTGGTCGATCGGGAGAAGGTGCTGGGGGCCATCCACTTGAAGGATATTGTCAAAGGCGGGCTGAAGGATCGTTTCGAGCGATTTCGGGCCATGGGGATCAAGACCGTCATGGTTACCGGAGATAACCGCCTAACGGCTGCGGCCATTGCCCGAGAGGCCGGTGTAGATGATTTTATCGCCGAGGCCAAGCCGGAGGATAAGCTGGCCCTGATTCGCAGGGAGCAGGCCGCCGGTCACTTGGTGGCCATGACCGGCGACGGCACCAATGACGCCCCGGCCCTGGCCCAGGCCGATGTCGGGGTGGCCATGAACACCGGGACCCAGGCCGCCAAGGAGGCCGGCAATATGGTGGACCTGGACTCCAACCCGACCAAATTGATCGAGGTGGTTGAAATAGGCAAACAATTGCTCATTACCCGAGGCGCCCTGACCACCTTCAGTATCGCCAACGATGTGGCCAAGTACTTTGCCATCATCCCGGCCATGCTGATGAGTGTCTTTCCGGTTATCGCCCCTCTCAACATAATGGGGCTTAGATCACCTCAAAGCGCCATTCTGAGTGCCGTTATTTTTAATGCTTTGATCATTATTGTCCTCATCCCCTTGGCCTTGCGGGGGGTGCGTTTCCGTCCGGTAGGAGCGGCGGTACTGCTCAGACGCAACTTGTTAATATACGGCCTGGGGGGTCTCATAGCCCCATTCCCGGGCATTAAACTGATCGATGTGATCGTCAATGCCTTGCATATAGTGTAGAGAGGTGCTCAAAGCTAAAAGCTCAAAGGAAAATCCTTAAACCCAAAGCTCATGGCTCTCGGCCCTTTGCCTTTCGCCTTGAGCCTTGACCTATCCATCTTGCATCTTGAAACTTGAAACTTGGAACCCAACCCGGACCAGCCGGAACCAAAATTGGATATACGAAATGTGTTAAAACCCTTGGTTGGTCCGGGTCAACGGCTTGTTCTTTAATAAATTCTTTCCATTTTGCGTAGAATTTTATTCTTAAGTCACTAAGAGGTTTGAAACATGAAAAATATTTTTGCCGAACTTCGTATCGCCTTGCTGGCCACTTTATCCCTGGCTGTGATTCTCTGTGGTTTTTATCCCCTTATAGTCTGGGCCCTTTCCCAGGGATTATTCCCGGATAAGGCCAATGGCTCGCTGATTATGGAAAAACAGACCATCAGGGGATCGCGCCTGATCGCCCAGGGGTTTAACGATCCGA
>JAZDOU010000230.1:0-3257 GCA_043798385.1 Pseudomonadota bacterium | reverse complement strand
TTCCCCCGGCCAGAGGAGCGAAGTCGACCTGATCCCCCCGGACCACCGGCCCAAACAACTCGAAGGATTGTCCCAGCTCCTTCAACCAGTCGTTAAATTCGCTTTTCGTAACTATTTTTTCGATCATAAGTGATCCTTCTCTTTAAGCCTTCAGCTTTCAGCAGTCAGCTTTAGATTCTTACACCCCGCAAACTGAGAATTTATCTCTAACATTCTATTTAAGGGGGATAGGGGGGTCTTGTTTTTGGAGTTGTCCATCCGCAAGCCAAAATCTTTTTACCGAACCAAAACCTGAACCTTTCATTTCAAGCAGGCCTACACCAAAGCAGGAAACAGGCTTTGGTGTAGGCTCTGTCTCGAAATAAACTTTGCTTTTGGGCCGGGTTGGAACCTCTTAATGACCCCTTGGACAATTCCAAAAACAAGACCCCCCTATCGCCAAACTCCAAAGAAAGAGAGAAAAATTTCAAAACTCTTTGGTTAGTTTTTTATAAAACGTTTGGCACAGGATCCACGGATGCCTCGTATAAGGGTAGGATGTTCTGCCGGTTAAAAAGACAGCTTAGTCCCATCAAGCAATTTTTGCAACTGCTCGCTGTCCTTCCGGTCGATCAATTTATTGACTTCAGACAGGCCTTCCCGATAATCCTTAAGGACTTTATGGATGTGGGGGTTATGGATGATAATCTCGGCATAGAGTCGTGAATCCCGGCCGAATATTTTTTTTAGAATAGCCAGTTTGGTTTTAAACATCGGGGTAGCATATTGTTTCAGCTCTTTCAGATCCAGACCGGACCGCTCCAGGGCCAGACCCATCGTAATAGAGTTGAGGTGATTTAATCCCTGGACCAGGGCCATCCATTCATCATGACGTCGGGGAGTCGTTTCTATAAGGTGGGCCCCCTGGTTGAGGAAAATTGTCTTTATCCAGGAAACCCAAATTTTTGTCCGGGCAGGGCAGAGGACCAACCCATGTCCGGCCAATGACCGTATCTTGGGCCCGAAGAGGGGGTGAAGGCCGATGACCTCCGAAAGAGAGGATTTGAGCATGGCCTTAACCGGTTTTTCCTTGAGAGAAGTAAGATCCATCAACAGGGACCCCGGGGGCATAAAAGGGCCCACCTGCTCAATAACCCGGCAGGTCTCCCTGATCGGGACACTGACCACCACCACCGGGCATTGCCTGGCCAAGGCAGGAAAAGCCGGGCCGGTGTGTCTTCCGGAGACCTGGACCTGAAAGCCCTCTCTTTGGAAAAAACCGGCCAGCCAGCGGCCCATCCCTCCGGTCCCTCCGATGATTCCGATCCGGGGCTTTCTCACCGGGATACCGCCTTCTGCCTTAATAAATGATCGACCAACACCAGGCTCACCATGGCCTCACACACGGGGATGATCCGTGGGATAACAGCCGTATCGTGCCTTCCTGTGATCATTAACCTAACAGGGTTCCCTAACAGATCAATGGTCTGCTGCTCTTTCCTGATAGAAGGGACCGGCTTGCAGGCCACCCGGATAATCAGCTCATCGCCATTGGTTATCCCGGCCAGGATCCCTCCGGCCCGGTTGGTAAGGAACCCTACAGGGGTTATCGGATCATTACAGGCCGAACCGGTCATCCGGGCGACCTCAAAGCCGGCCCCGATTTCCACTCCCTTAATTGATCCGATACTCATCAAGGCCTTGGCCAGATCGGCATCCATCTTGTCAAAAACCGGCTCTCCCAGGCCCGACGGACATCCTCTGACCCTGATCTCGACGATCCCACCCAGAGAATCCCCTTTCTCGGCAGTCTCCCGCAGCTTTTCTTCCATTTTTAAAGCCGCCTGGAGGTCCGGACAATAGAGGCTATTCTTGACCATGTCGTCCAAGGAGATGACCTCTGCCTTGATGCCGCCTAATTCCAGGGTATAGGCGATGACGTCCATCCCTTCCCGGGCAATCACTTTTTTGGCAATCGCACCGGCAGCCACCCGGGCCGCGGTTTCCCTCCCGGAAGCCCGGCCGCCCCCGCGGTGATCCCTGATCCCGTATTTCTTGAAATAGGTGATGTCCCCATGGCCGGGACGGAAGACCTCCTTTAAGGCTTCATAGGCCGAGCTGTCGGCATCTTTATTACGGATGAGCAAGGCCAGGGGCGTTCCGGTAGTCTTTCCTTCAAAAAGGCCGGAAAGGATCTCCACCCGATCTTCCTCTTTCCGGGAGGAAGCGGATTGAATCCGGCCGGGTTTTCTCCTATTCAGTTCCTCCTGAATATCTTCCTCATTGACAGAGAGTCCAGGCGGGCAGCCTTCCACAACCGCCCCCACAGCAGGACCGTGAGACTCCCCCAGGTGGTGACCTTAAATAAAACCCCTGTCGAACTACCGGACATAATGGCTCCCGTTAAATGGTTATCAAGGTTAAGTTCAAAAAATGGTCCCAGGCGTAAGGGTTTGGTAACGTTCAAAAGTTGAGGCAATTCATCAGCCCGAATTGGAAATGGCAGCCCTGTCATAGGTGGGGTTAGGGGGGTCTTATTTTCAGGGATTGTCCAAAGGGACGCCCACTGCCCGAATGCCGGCCCGGACGGCTAAGTTGATTAGATGCAGGGCATTCACCTCTCGGCTTCCGAATGGAAGCCTCGTTTTAGGTCGGCAAAGCCGACCGGCCTGTTTCAAGCATTGGTGACGGCCTGCTTTTGAAGCCATTTCCTATTTGGCCCGGCAAAGAAGCTTGGGGCTTTTAGGTGGACAACCCTGAAAACAAGACCCCCCTAACCCCTGTTCTGGCAAGCCCTTTGATTTTGCCTCAACTTTTGAACGTTACTAAGGGTTCCCCCTTGTGCCCTGAGCCTGGTGCCGTTGGTTTCAGGCTGTTGAGTCGCTCCCTTTAATCCTCGTAACGGCATAGATCTCCTCCATAACGGCCTCCGGTGTCTTCCCCTTGGTATCGACGGTCAAATCGGCCATTTGCTTATAAAGAGGCCATCTCTGCTTAATGGTCGTCTGGATTTCGCTCTCCCGGTCACCTTTGGAAAAAGGAGGCCGCAGGTTTTCGTTATCTGGATCCGATTTCATCCTGGCCATGATGGTCTCAATGTCAGCGGTCAGCCAAACGATCAGGCCGTTCATCTTTACTATTTCTCTGTTTTCGGGGTCCATCAGCGCACCCCCTCCCAGGGCGATAACACCCGGTTCCCAGGAAGAGATCCCCCTAATGACGGCCTTTTCAACCTGACGAAAGGACTCCCACCCCTTTTCCTCCACCCATTCTCTGAT
>JAZDOU010000216.1:0-2835 GCA_043798385.1 Pseudomonadota bacterium | reverse complement strand
GCCTCCAAGGAGGCCTTTTAATAGGTCGGCATACGGCATCCGAATGGATGCCTTCTTTTAGTTCGACAAAGTCGAACGGCCGACCGGCTGCGAGGCGCGCAAATCCTGAGGAGTGAGGCGTACTTACTGGTACGCCGCAATGACGAGGGATGCAGCGCAACAAAGCAGGTGGACTTTTTACGAACCCATCAAACCAAAACGTTAACAGAATAATAAGGGCAGCCGGTCGGCCACCAGAAAGCCTTTCAGTGTCGGAACGACATGATTATCTACGATAGTTGCCCATTCGGATTCAACCAGCCTGGGCAGGATCTTTTCCAGAATCAGATTATCGCCCAAACGACCGAGATCCAGCCCGGCTCGTGTCCGCAAGCCCAACGTGATTATTTCTAAGCGGATCTGTTCTTCGGTCAGTTCCTCCTGCCCCGCTATCGGCATCCTCCCCTGCCCCAGGGCCCGGCAGTATTGGTTGACCGATCGGACATTCCACCAGCGCTGCTTTCCTTGGAAGGAATGGGCCGAAGGTCCCAAACCCAGATAGGGAGATCGTTGCCAGTACTTCTGGTTGTGCCTGGAAAAATAGTCTTCCTCTCGGGCAAAATTTGAGATTTCGTAATGGATATATCCCCGATCTTGCAAAAAGTCGGAAGTGGTCAGAAAAAAGGCTTCTTCTTCCGCCTCGCTTATGGTCTGAAGGCGCCCTTTTTCTTTCAGCGCCCAGAAAAGGGTCCCCTTGGCGATGGTCAGTTGATAACAGGATAGGTGTTCGGGATTAAACGCCAGGGCCTTATCAAGGTTGGCCCGCCAGTGTCCCATGGTCTGGCCGGGAAGGCCGTAAATAAGGTCTATGCCAAGATTCAAAAAGCCGGCTTCCCGAATCCAATCCAGGGCCGTTTCCGCCGCTTTAGCGGTATGACGTCTTTTTAAAAACAACAACTCCTGATCCTCAAAGGATTGAACTCCCAGACTGATCCGATTAATTCCCAAGTCACCAAGCATCTTTAATTTGGCGGGATTCAAATCATTGGGATTAGCTTCGATGGTCATCTCTGAATCATGATCAAAATAATTTCGACTGCGGATTATTTCCATAAGGCTGCCGAGTTGTTGTTCTGAAAGCCTTGAGGGACTCCCACCTCCCAGATAGAGGGTATCAAAGGAAGGAAACCGGTCTTGGTAAAAGACCAGTTCCTTCTCTAAGGCCTTCAGCCAGAGGGGAATTAAAGAGTGGTCGGGTGTGGAATAAAAATCACAGTAGGGGCATTTACTGAGGCAAAAGGGTACGTGGATATAGAGACCGGCGATTCCATTATTGGTCATTAGGCCCTCAAGAAAGGTCGACCTGCCTTTCGGAAGGATTATTCACCGAGACGAAGTTAAAGGAACACTTAAGTGAGATGGGTTGTAATAATCGGCCGGGAGCATTCTCCCGGCCGATAGCATTACGGATAACAGGTCAGGTAGGGCTATTTCTTATCGCGGATCTTGGCGTGGCATTCGTCACACTTGCCCTTGATCTCACCCAACTTGGCCTTGACGGTAGCCCCATCCTGTTTGGCCGCGGCGGCGGAGACGTCCATGGCCAGGGATGAAACGGCCAGGGTCAACTCTTTGGCCAGAGGGTTGGGAAGGCCTTCGCCGACTTTCTTCGTCTGGGCAGCCAACCCATCGGCATCCTTGACAATAGCCTCAAACTTTTTGGTGCCAAGGTTTTCCTTCATTGCGGTCATCCAGGCTAAACGGGCCTGCATCAGCTTTTGGGCAGGGCGTAGTTCCGGCTTGGCCTTTTCGGCTGCAAAGGCCAAGACAGCAACCGCAAAAATGGCAATCAACATCAGGACAATAATCTTTTTCATAGAAGGCTCCTTTCAGTCTGTTTTGCTGGTTAGGTGTTGTATAATAAAAACATTACAACCTTTTTAGATCAGCCAATGGTGGATCTACCGTTAATGTTATGCTGTTACGCTGCAAACCGGAGGGTTTCCACTTCCACCCCTTTTTTGATAACCTCTTCCCCCAGTTCCAGGACTTTTCCAGTCACGCTATCCGAAAGATAATACTCTCCACAGGTGTTACAAATTTCTGCGGGAACCCCTTTAACAAGAATCGTGGCCTCTTCCCGTTGAAGAGGAACGGTGACTTTTCCGGGATAAGTTTCCCCTTCTTTGCAAAGAATACACTTCATGGTAGTCTCCTTTTGGTAAAATCCGTATTCCAAAGATTGGCATCGGGTTCATACACAGTAATTATATGGCATATTTTGTCATTATGATCAATAGAAATAACCACATGTAAAGGGCGCTCAAGGAAGAAGCCAAGCATTAAATAGTTTCCATCCGGAAACGGTCTTTTTTCGCCCTGGCGGTGTCAATCTGCAGGCTTGCTTGTGCGGCGTACTCCAGTACGCCTCCGCGCAATCCTTTGATTTCCTTGCCAGGACAAAAAAATCCTCCTTTCCGAATTGGAAACCAATAGTTTCACATCCGGTGTTTCCGGATGGCAACTAAATAACTCGGGAAGGGAAGATCTTCCAAATATTCGACAATAATTTTTCCGGAATTAACAACTGAAAGAACGTCTTCTTTTCGGATAGCTCTGGCAAACATCCTTTGAACTGCGTGCCCTGTAAAGTTTATCAGGTTACATTCCAAGTTTTCACCTTGTCCTTGCCAAATAAAAATAAACTGATAGGATTCTTAAGAGTAAAGTCATAATTATCATCAATCAGTATCGGTTTTTAATACCGCCACAAAGGCCCCCTGAGGGATTTCGACCGAGCCGACCATCTTCATCCTTTGTTTGCCTTTTTTCTGTTTCTCTAAAAGTTTCCGTTTC
>JAZDOU010000131.1:0-7702 GCA_043798385.1 Pseudomonadota bacterium | reverse complement strand
ATTGATTAAAAATTTGTAGGCCAGCAAACCCAGCACAGTGACCGCAGCAACGGCCCCCAGCATCCCCAGGACGGGATTAAAGCCGATCTTGCCGGTCAGGTAATAGATACAATAGGCGGCCACCATGTAGAAGGCGGTGTGGGCGATATTGACGATCCGGGCCACACCGAAGATCAGAGAAAAACCGATGGCCAGCAAGGCCAACATGCTGCCGCTGATTAGACCGCTAATGATGATATTCATAAGGCCTCAAGAAAATATTTTTCTATTTAAAAACTATCCTGAATTAGTACGTAAATAGGGTTT
Source organism: Pseudomonadota bacterium (assembly GCA_043798385.1). Lineage (GTDB taxonomy): Bacteria > Desulfobacterota > RBG-13-43-22 > RBG-13-43-22 > RBG-13-43-22 > RBG-13-43-22. The sequence continues at coordinate 7,396 of JAZDOU010000131.1, read as the reverse complement.
AAGAGGTAACGTTGGCTCCATTCTCTTTTCATGTTTCGTGGTGCCATGCCCTTGGGCAGGGCATGGGACTTAATACGAAAATAGGATTCCAGGATTCAAGGGGTCAAGCCGAGCGGCTCGAATCCTGGAACCCTTGAACCCTGTATTTTTAAATAAAAGGTGAAAAGCTTATGACCAAGGAAAGAAAAATACGAATATTGGTAGGTAAACCAGGGTTAGACGGCCATGATCGCGGCTCCCGCATCATTGCCCGGGCCTTCCGGGATGCGGGATTTGAGGTGGTTTATACCGGTTTGCATCAGACACCGGAGGAGATTGTCCAGGCCGCTCTTCAGGAGGACGTGGACCTGATCGGGTTATCCAGCCTGGCGGGAGCCCACAATTTTTTATTGCCCCGTGTCTTGGAATTGCTTAAGGAAAAAGGGGCCGAGGACATCGCCCTGATCGGGGGAGGTATCTTTCCTGCCGAAGATATTATTTCCTTAAAAGAAAAAGGGGTCAAAGAAATTTTTACTCCCGGTTCCTCTCTCGATATGATCGTCAACTGGGTCCGGGAAAACATCACACCGAGATAATCATGGACTGGACGCAGAAAATTTTAGATGGAGATCTCCGGACCGTGGCCCGGCTGATTCGCGATATTGACGACGGCCTGCCCGAAGCCCGGCTGACCCTCAAAGAATTATATCCTCATACCGGCAAGGCTTATGTAATCGGGATTACCGGATCGCCGGGAGTAGGAAAGAGCACCCTGGTGGATCGGATGATTCAGAATTTACGGGCCCGGGGAAAGACCGTGGGTATCCTGGCCGTCGATCCGACCAGTCCTTTCAGCGGCGGGGCCATCCTGGGCGATCGCATCCGCATGCAACGTCACAGCACCGACGAAGGGGTCTTTATCCGTAGCATGGCTACCCGAGGCCATTTTGGCGGTTTGACGTCATCGACCCGCGGGGCGATTGCCGTTTTGGATGCTATGGGCAAAGACTATATTCTGGTCGAAACCGTCGGGGTAGGGCAGGATGAGATCGAGATCGTCCGGGCCGCCCACACCACTCTGATTGTCCTGGTTCCCGGTATGGGTGACGATATTCAGGCCATCAAGGCCGGTATTTTGGAAGCCGGAGATGTCTTTGTGATTAATAAATCCGACCGGGAAGGGGCTCAAAAAACCCGCCAGGAACTCCAGATGATGATCGAGATGGATAAGGACCGCAAAGTTAAAGGGGGTTGGAAACCCTCCATTTTCATGGCGGAAGCGGTCAAGAACCAGGGGATCGAGGACTTGATGGCCGGGATCGAAGACCATCGGTCCTTCCTGTTAAAGAAGGACCCTCACTATCTGATGGAATTTCAGATTTACCGGGCCCGAATGGAATTGTTTGATCTGGTCAAGCAGGATGTCGTTGCCGCCATCATGGAGCAATTGACCCAGTCAGGTCTATGGGACGGATTCGTCCAGGACCTGGTCCAGAAAAAGGCCGACCCTTACAGCCTAAGTGAACAAATCATCGCCCGCTATCTAAAGGATTGCCAACTCCCGCGCTGACTCCTTTTCCCCTCTTTAGTTTCCATCCGGTGTTCCCGGATGGAAACTCTTTAGATTTTTTCATAAGAGGCTATCGATTCCTGTCCATAACTGTTTTGTTCGGGAGGTGTGCCTCTGGTTTCCAGAGAAGGGGACAGGGTTTTATAATTTTCTTTTCCTTTTCGATGCAGGCCGATTATGAAATTGACAATATCCGGGGAGAATCCCCCTTCTATGGCTTTTTCAGTCAAGACTTCAAGACAAGTCCGGAAATCATAGGGCCGGTTTCGATAGGGCCGAGGGGAAATCAGGGCATCATAGACGTCGCAGACAGCCACTATCTCTATCTTCCGATCTGAAAGGGCCATCCCAAAGGGATACCCGGAGCCGTTCCTTCGTTCGTGGTGTTCCAAGGTTACATAGGGGCCCAGCTTGTCAAGATATCCCTGGTAATAACTCAACAGGATTGATCCCACCAGGACATGATGCCTGATTCGCTTACGTTCCTCTCCGGTCAATGGCGTTTCTTTTTGAAGAATCCCCAGGGGGATCCCGATTTTTCCCATATCGTGTAACGGTCCCATGGAGGCCACCAGCCGGCCCTCTTCAGGGTCGCTTAGAAGGTTCAGGGCCGTATGGGCGGTCAGGACAAAAACCCGCAGGGAGTGCCAATAGGTATAAGGGTCCTTGTCTTTGAAATAACGCAGGACTTCTATCACTAAGGTGGGAATGGTGGTTTCCAGTAAGGCCTCTTTCAAGTGGGCTTTCAGGCTTTTTCCCTGAAAAAGGTCCTTAAGAGGTGAATCATTGAAAACCTGATTTATATCCTGCCAGAGGGTTGAGAAGTCCCGCATGGAAAGGGCCGGCTTGGCCCTCGGGCCTCCTTGGGTTATTTTGCGAATAAGCTGGTTGGAAAATAGCTCCCCTTGTTCAACAATAACCGCCCCCTCCAAATCTCGGACCTCATAAGGAAGTGGGATTTCCTTGGGGACTGAAAACCGGGCACCTTGAATCGAATCCTTGGTCATTTTTGTACCCTTTCTTTTAGGTAAAAGGAAGACGGCTCAAAAAGTTCCCGCAGGGCGTTTGGGATTGGGTGCCAGATCTCCGGCTCCGCTAAACCCGACTATTCCAAGATCCAAGAAAAATGTCAAATAGTTCTGATCAGACTTCCAAGTTCTTACAGGTTGATTCCCAGCCTCCGGAGAAATATCTTGAAACTATTGGCTTTGGGGACAGCCTGGGGGGCGACGATATCCACTTTACCGATCACTTCCTGGTTGAACTTTACCTGCAATTCACCAAGTTTTTGCCCCAGCTTTATCTCTCCCGCTATCGTTTCCGGCACCTGAGGTTCCTTGGTGACGGTCCCTTTCTGATCAATGGGGACCGAGTAAGAGAAACTAGCTCCGGCTACCCCTTTGATCTTCCCGGGTTCACCATCGGCCAGGGAGATCTCTTTTTCGATACTCTCTCCTTTTTTAACCAGATCTAAGGTTTTATACAGGAGAAAGGACTTCTTAATTTTTTCCACAACCAGGTTGTCTCTGGTTCTGGCCTTGGAACTTCCCAGGACCACGACGATAAGCCGTAAATCTTTTTTGTGGGCCGTGGTTACAACATTAAAACCCGTTTCCCGGAAATAGCCGGTTTTCAACCCGTCCACTTCGGGCATCCTGAACAGGAGTTTGTTGTGATTATTCATGACGAGTTTCCCGTTCCTGAAACCCTCGGTTTTAAGGGAAGTCCATTCCAGAATTTTGGGATACTTTAAAAGCTCCCGAGCCAGAATAGCCAGGTCGTTGCAGGAACTGAGATCGTCCGGTTCTCCCTTGGCCGGCGGGAGTCCGTGAACGGAATGAAACTCCGTATCGGTCATATTCAAGGCCTTGGCTTTCTGGTTCATCAGGGCGACAAAGGCCTCTTTCGATCCGGCAAGAGCCTCGGCTATGGCATAGGCGGCATCATTAGCCGAGGCTACCATGAGGGCCTTCATCATCTCTTCCAGAGTGAAGGTCTCGCCTTCGGCCAGGTAGACTTGACTCCCTCCCATTTTGGCACTTTCCCTGGAAACGGGGACCGGATCCGTTAATTTCACTTCATTCTTGGCCAATTTTTCCAAAACGATATAAGCCACCATGAGCTTGACCACACTGGCTGGAGCCCGCTTCAGGTGGATGTTTTCGCCCTCCAGGACCCTGCCGCTACGGGCATCCATTACCAGATAAGCCTTATAGGGCTCCTCCTTGACCGCTGCTGCCTTGGTCTGGGAGGCGGTCCCTTTCGACGGGCGGATTTTTTTGTGAGAGGTGGGGCGCCCTTGGGCCAGACCTCCCCAGAAGAGAATGATTAATCCGATGGCAAACCATTTTTTCATGATTCTATTTGCTCCTTAAAACCAAGGCGAATTTGAACGCTAATTGACTGGTTGTTGTGTTGTGTTAAAATGAGTATACATTTTATGGGACCGATGGGCAAGGACAAAGAGGGCCCCGCCAACCCAAAAAAATCGAGGCACCTTGGCAACTCGACCGTCTTGATTCTTAGTATAACCCAAAAAATGATTAAAAAATTCTATAATGATAATTTTTTCCTCTAAGACATCTTATTAGGCATTTTTTTCTATCAACTTTTATCTTGACAGTCTAAAAAAACTGTGCTGTTTTAACCACGTTAAAGTCTGGAATTTATCTCAATATCAAACCCTCCTTTTTATTTCTCAAGAAAAGGGGCTTCCCTTTTTTTAAGACCAGCGTCCGCCGGAGGCGGATTCTGGTTATCGCTCAATCCGGTCTTAACAGGATTGAGCGATAATCCCTGGCTCGAACAGTGAAATTCGTGAAATCTGTGCCAAAAAATCTTATTTTGAACTAAGGATTGGGCGTTGCCGGATCAAGACCTGTCGTCTCAAGATAACAGCCGATCAGCTTTGTTGGAAGTAAATGACCTTACCAGGAATTTTGGTGGATTACGTGCCATTTCCGGGATTTCCTTTAAGGTCTACCCCGGCGAAATCGTCGGCCTGATCGGTCCCAACGGCGCCGGAAAGACCACTCTTTTTGCCCTGCTCAGTGGTTTTCTCTCCCCTTCATCCGGGGAGGTTTCTTTTTTAAAGACTTCCATTGCCGGGATGCGTCCGGACCGGATTTGCCATCTGGGGATGGCCCGTACTTTTCAAGTGGTTCGACCTTTTCTGGAAATGACTGTTTTTGAAAATATTAAGGTCGCCGCTGTTTTTGGAAAACTCTCCAGGCGCCCGGCCGCGGTTACGGACCAGGACGTTAAGGAAATTTTGGAAAGCACCGGGCTTCATCCCAAGGCCGATCAATTGGCCGGCTCTCTTAGCCTGCCGGAACGTAAACGCCTGGAGGTGGCCCGCACTCTGGCTACCGGACCTAAACTGCTGCTCTTAGATGAGGTCCTGGCCGGATTGAACCCCCGCGAGGTCGAAGAAGCTTTCCCTTTGATTCGTTCCCTGAATATAGACAAAAAAATTAGCATTGTGATGATTGAACACAACCTGAGGGCCATTATGGGGATCTGTCAGCGCCTTCTGGTCATCAACTTTGGTGAGTTGATCTTTGACGGCCTACCGGCCGCAGCGGTGGAACATCCCGATGTGATCAGTGCCTATCTGGGAGAGAAAGAAGATGCTTAGGGTCGAAGGTCTTTCGGTGGGATATGGCGATGCCCGGGTTCTTGAGGGCGTTTCTTTTCAGGTCCAGCCCGGAAAGATGACTTGTATCCTGGGGCCCAACGGGGCAGGAAAGACTACCCTGCTGCGTTCCATCACCGGGATTATTCCCCCGGGTGCCGGCCAGGTGTGGTTCCTGGGGCAGGAGATCCAGGGTAAAAAGACCCACCAGATTGTCAGCATGGGCCTGACCATGATTCCGGAAGGCCGCCGACTCTGGCCCCCTTTGTCCATACAGGAAAATCTGGAAATGGGGGCTTACCGCCTCTCTGATCAAAGCCTGGTGAAAGAGAACCTGGGATGGGTTTACTCCCTGTTTCCCCATTTGGCCAAACGCAAGACGCAACTCTGCGGCACCCTTTCCGGCGGGGAGCAACAAATGGTCTCTATCGGCCGGGGTTTAATGGCCTCACCCAAGTTGCTGGTGATGGATGAACCTTCTCTGGGACTGGCTCCCCTGATTATCCGGGAGATGTTTGAGGCCATCAAAAAAATTGTTCAGGCCGGGACTACGGTCCTCTTGATTGAACAGAATACAAAAGTGGCCCTTTCAGCGGCCCATTATGGGTATGTCCTGGAAAGAGGGACCATTGTAATGGAAGGGGAGGCGGCTTCGTTAAGGGAAGACAGTCACATAAAACAGGCCTATTTAGGGCTTTAGTACGTAAATAGGGTTTAAGAGGTAACGTTGGCTCCATTCTATTTTCATGTTTCGTGGTGCCATGCCCTTGGGCAGGGCATGGGAATTAAAACGAAAATACCGTTCAAGGTTCAAGGTTCAATGTTCGACGAAAGAGTTTTTTCCTGGTTGCGGCTCTTCTATGGATAGGGGTTTAATACGAAAATAGAGTTTGAGGTCCCTCGTTCGACCAGATCTATTTTTATGTCTGGTGGTGCCACGCCCCAAAAGGCGGGGCATGGCGGTTTGATGAGAAATTATTTTTAAATAAATTTTCAAGGAGGGTGGAGAAATGAACTTGAGGAATTTTAAAATTTTGGGATGTCTGGTGTTGATCGCAGGATTGGGAATTGGAACCGGTTGGGCAGCGCCGACCATTAAACTTGGCGCCCATGCGCCGCAGTCCGGGAGTTTAGCCAAACATGGGCTTGAACAGATCAAGGGGATCCGTTTGGCGGCCGAGGAATTTGATAAAAAAGCCAAGATCAAAGTAGACCTGATTGTTTATGATGATGAGAGCAATCCCCAGAAGGCCGTTTCGGCGGTAGAAAAATTGGCTGGTGTCGATAAGGTTCATGCCATTGTCGGAGGCTACGGGTCGAATCTGGTGGGGCCGGCTTCAGAGGCCTCGGAACGGTATGATACCCCCTACCTGACCACCGGGGCGGTGGATACGAAATTATCGGCCAAGAAATTTAAAAATTTTTTCCGTCTGAATAATATGCCGGGCTATGCCTCGGCCCAGTCAGGGGCTATCAAAACGCTCTTTGCCGCTAAAAAAGTGGGCATAGTCTATAACAGCCTTTCAGCCACCACAGAGATCGCCGGGACGGTCAAAGACCAATTGATCAAAGCAGGGGTTGAGGTCCCGGTCTTCGAAAAATTTGAGAAGGGGACCACCAACTATAAGCCGATTTTACTGAAGGTCAAAGATGCCGGCTGTGATGTTTTGTTAGTGGAGGGGTATTTCCCGGATTACCTGGGGACCATCAAAGATTCCAAGATCCTTAACCTGCCGGTCAAGGCCTATGTCGGGGCCTGGGGCATCGGTACCCCCGAATTTGTCCGCGAGTTAGGGCCGATGAGCGAATATATCTATGGTACCTCGATCTGGGAGATGGGGACCGCTCCCAAAGAGGCCAAAAAGGAAGAGGCCGAGATGGTGGCGGCTTATAAGACCCGCTTCAAGGAAGAACCTTCCTATATCGCCATGCTGGGATACCTGTCCGCAAAATACATGCTGGAGTCGATCGCTCAGGGAGGTGGAAAGACCGGGATGTACAGTCCGGAGAAAACCAGGAATATCCTTCGAGCCTTAGATACCGTGGGCCCCTTAGGACGAGTGGCTTTCGATGAAAAGGGGGATCCACGCTATTTTACCGCCGTATTGTTTCAAACCCAGAAAGGGGAGCAAGTCGTAGTTTATCCCAAGGATCGGGCCAAAGGGACTGTCCAATATCCCGGGGTTCCCTGGGGGGGGAAGTAGGAAAACCTT
>JAZDOU010000129.1:0-3727 GCA_043798385.1 Pseudomonadota bacterium | reverse complement strand
GTGTGTGTTTTTCCCGCACCCGGACCAGCTTCGGCAAGTTTGGGCCTCGGTAACGTCTTTGCCATTGCTACCCTTTGACGAATTTGAATGCTTGTGAAATGTAATTAGGAATAGTTAATCTCTTGGGCGAGCGTTTACCCTTTTCTGCGGATTGCCGTTCATCCTCAAGAACGGACATAAGGTTGAAGGCAAATTCTACCTTGTAAGTCTTGATCTCAGAGAAGAAGGCTTCAACGTCAATGTCTATTATCGCCGGCCAGGAAACCTACCAAAGTGACCGGTAAAGAAACCGGCCAGAAGGCGGGAAGAGCGGTATTCAGCGACACGGGACATGCATAAAAGCAAGCCACGACGATGCGGGGAGTACCAGGAATAGAGTACACCCCGATCATTTTCCGCCATAATTTAATTTACAGATTAGGCCTTTTTTTTTTCTTCGATAGCTTGGCCCTTCCAGGATAAGGACCTCGGAGTTATGAACGAGACGGTCAGCGATAGCCGTGGCCACAGGGGTGGAATCGAAGACCTTTCCCCAGTCGGCAAAGGGCAGGTTGGTAGTCAACAGAGTTGACTTAACCTCGTGTCTTTGACTGATGACCTGGAAGAAAAGGTGAGAGCCCTGAGGGCCAAGGGCAAGATAACCGAGCTCGTCACAGACAAGGAGGTCCGGAGATTGATAATAATGGAGCTTTTTGAGTAAAGACTGATCGGCCTCAGCCGCGATGAGGTGATTGATCATATCCATGGTGTTGGTGAAGAGGCATTTGATATTGGCATTACAAGCGGCATAGATCAAGGCCTTGGCTAAGAAGGTTTTCCCGGTGCCGGGATTGCCAATGAAGATGGCATCCTGATGCTTGGAAATGAAGTCGAGGGAAAATAAGTTCAGGATCAAGGTTTTCTGATCGAGGCGGGATTTATGATGATGGAAGTCAAACTGGTCGATGGTCGGCTTGTCGTTGAGTAAAGATTGACGGTAGCGGAGAGTGATAGCGGTTTGCCGACGGGCTTCCAGTTCGTAGTCGGCCAGGCGATTAATAACGTCGGTGAGGTTAAGATTTTTTTGGGCGGCCTGGTCCAGAAGGAAGTCCAGTTGCTGGGCCATGGTTTTGAGACGGAGTCGGACGAGCTTTTCTTTGAGGGATTCCAAATCGGTCATGGTTACTCCTTACGTTTGAGGATAAAAGCATCATAATCGGCCAGGAGGGGCTCCTCCAGGCGGATGCGGTTCAGGTCCTGACGTTTGAGGTGGACCGGGGGATGATCCTGCTTAGGGGATCTTTCCTGATGGAGGATGTTTTCCACATAGTGTGCGCCATAGGCCTGATGGGCCATGGCCCGATTAAGAGCTCGGATCAATAAGGCCGTTCCATAAAGATCCTTTAAAGCCAACAGCCTGGCCAGGTTTTTTTTGATAGGCTGACCGGTGTGGGATAGACCTTCCAAGAAGGCCTTGGCTTCTTCTCCTAAGGAGATAAAAGAAGAGACCTCCGCAGCCAGCCATTCCTGAGGCCGGCGTTTGAAGGCAGCTTCCCTGTGAGCCGGCAGTTCGATTCGTTGTTTTTTCTCCCAACAACGGGTATGGATGGCCAGGGTTTTTTCATGATGATAGATGGTGACGGTCTGGTTGTCGGCCTTAACCATAACCGTTTTACCGATAGACCAGGGAGGGACAGAGTAAAAGTTCCCATCGAAACGGATGGCGAAGTCGGAATGAACTTTAACCGAGAGGGTCTCTCGGCAGTCGGGGGTAAACTCCGGCAGGAGTTGAAGGGCATCGGGTCTAAATCGGTCTACCGGTCTCTCACCGGTAGTGCTGTGGAGTCGGATATTGGCTTGGGTATCCAGCCAGTGCCGTAACTGGCGATTGATATCGGGCAGATCGGTAAAGGTTCTGAGCGGCCAGAAGTTGTGACGGATATAATGGATCCCCCCTTTTTCGATCTTACCTTTTTCATGGGGTTGATAAGGATGACAGGCCTTAGGGGTGATCCGGAAGGGTCGTAAGAACTCCAGGAAGGCCTCATTAAAGCGGATAATAGAGCCTTCCCGCTCCAGGACAGCGGTCAGCATATTATCGGTGACGATCTCCTTGGTGGTGCCCTTCAAGAAACGAAAGGCATTAAGTAAACCCTGATGGAGGGCCTCTTGTTTTTGGGAGTGGGTAAATTCTGCGTAAAGCATCCGACTATGGGCCTCGATAACGGCCAGGCAGTAAAGCTTTCGGGGGGTCTTGCCATAGATCAAAGACCCGAAGTGGCCCCAGTCGATCTGGAACTGTTCCCCAGGAGCGGATTCGAAACGGATATAGGCCCGTTTCTTCTTGGGTCTGATCTGTTGCAGGTATTCTCCCAGGATGGACCTTCCTCCGGCATAACCCTGAGAACGTAAGCGTTGAAGCAAAACTGCGGCGCTGACCGATGGGTCCTGCTCTAAGTACTTTTGGATCTGATCTTTAAAGGGATCCAGTTTGCTGGATCGTACGATTACCGGTCTGGGCGGGTTGGGATTATCCAGATATCTTTTGACACTGTCCCGGCTCAGCCGAAGGGTCCGGGCGATTTTGCGGATTTTATAGCCTTCATGGGCCAAACGGTGGATCTCGAAAACAATGCGGCGATCAACCATGGAGACCTCCTAAAGGGGTAAAAAAGGGTAAAGACAGGACCTGGAAGAACCGGCCATCGAAAGCGATCAGATCCTTGCGGATCAACGACTGCCGGGCCTTCAAGTATTGCCTTAGGCTGATTTTCAAGCAGGCGCAGATCGTATCGGTGCTGTAATAAGAAAGCCCCTGCTTATCGGCGGCTAAGACCAAAAAGAGATACAGTAAAAGCTCTTGATGGGTCAGGGTTTTGATAAAGTATCGGAAGCGGTGTTCGATAAAAGCGAAACTACCGCTGATCTTCCGGATTCGTGCCGGGTTGAGAGGTTTTTTGTCGATCATAAAGGTCCTCCTGTTTGGCGACCATGATAAGAAAAACCAGAAGCCAGGTCTATCGAGTCCTTCTTTGCAAGATGGGGCCAATCTCTGGAAGTATCTGGAATAATGAATATTTTTTGGGCAGACGCGTCCATCTTTGCAAGATCGGGAACTAACAGATAACTTCCTGGTTTTACAAAAGAAAAATGCCTTAACGTGTCCATCTTTGCAAGATGGGTCAAACGTCGTTTCCGGTCCCGGCTTTGTTGCCTTTGAAGGTTTTTAAAAACGTAGGTGGGATGTCCGGCCCGATAGTTTTTCCAATAGCCGGGGTTTTGTTCCAGCCAGGTCTTTTGTGCGTCACAGTGATTGGCCTGGTATTCCGGGTCTTGATGCATCTTTTGTTTCTGCCAAAGAGCCTTCCTGGCCCGTTGGCACTCTGGTCGATGACAATAATGCTGGATCTTGACACGGGGGTTCGGAAGAAAATTAGTATGACAATGCCGACATCGCTTCTGGTTCATGGCTCCCCTCCTGGGAAACCATTAATCGGCTACTGATCCTCTGATTGGGAAGAAAATTAAGAAGTCAACGAGATAAAAAAATAAAAAAGAGAGAAAAGAAAATTTAACGGGAAGAAAATGTTGGGAAGAAAAAAGAAAAGAATCTCTGGTAGGTTTTTAGTCCGGTTTGTCTGGCCTACTTTCTAACCGAAGTAAATGGTAGACTTCCTGGCCGGTGATATCAGGCATTGCTGATGAAATAGCGGTAGATGGGTTTTTTATCGAGGCTGCGGCGCATAAT
>JAZDOU010000115.1:0-2720 GCA_043798385.1 Pseudomonadota bacterium | reverse complement strand
TATAGCATTTATGTAACGAGGGACTTGGCTGCAGGGGCCGCTCAGCTATGCTGGTTCAACGAGAAATCCAACGAGCTCAAGTCATTCACTCGTGAGGTTATTGACAATAATCCCCCAGAACTCCGATGGTCGGTCATATCTGGAAATGGCTTCATAGTACCAACCGAGGTGCTGACCGCAATGGCTACAGAATGCCATACGCCAATAGTATCCTGAAAACCAGGTTTGTTCTTCAGTTGGTTCTCCGATGGAAATGGCTCCCGGACAGGATTGGAAGGTGTGAAAATTCAATTCCGCCCCTGCCGGGTTTACAAAAAAGTGCCGGTTTGTCCCCTCAATGGGAATCAGCCGGTCGGAATAGGTGATAAGCCCTCCACAGGCACTGCACTGGTAAGCACGGGCGCCATTTCCGCCAATCCTGTCTGGTACTGAGAAACCTATCAGCATATTATCATCTCGGTAAGGAGAATCAAGAATGTCATTCCTTTCAGCCTCGAATAAAGATCTTTAAAAAATTATTCATGAGAATCTTGTTTTGTCATTCCTATATGGGGTCTTCGTTAAATCTATATACACTTTTAGTCATAGATCTATATAATATACTAAGGATCATGCCCCATGGATCTGAATGCGAAATAGGATATTAATACAATCAATCATTTCATAAAGGAGGTCATAAGATGGTTTGCCAGGCAAAAAAGGCTCATATCCTCGTTACAGTCATCTCATTCCTTTTGTTCTGGTCACAGGATGCTTGGTCGCAACCCTTTGGCATTGGCTCATCCCAGGCGCAACTAAAAAAACAGCAGGAGGTCCTCTCCTCTGCCCAGGGAAGGTTTTCATTCGGTCAGATATCCGATTCCAGCAAGGATCAGTTTATGCTGGATACTTTTACGGGCCGCTTATGGCGAATTTCGGAGACCGGAGAGGTTGGACTCTTTTTGAGCCCCGTCCCCTATCGTATCTCAAAAGGGAAATACTCTCCCCTCCCGGAAAATGTATCCGACCTGGTTCCCAAAGAAGCCGAAGAGGGCAAAAACCAGCCTAAATAAATTGTCCCATTAAACCGGGTCCGGCCGAAAAGGGAAAAGGTGCGCCCTGTTAGTCGTAATGGCGGTTTACCCCAGTTGTTTTAAGAGGGCCTCCGAGACGTCTTTTACACCCGGCCTCCCATCCAGTTCAATGATCCTGGGAATGCCCTTATTCCTGGATGAAAGATCTTTGAAGTCATTAATGGCCGCCATGGTACCCGTGGTGGTGTCATAATATATGCTGTGTCGCTTGTCGATGGCCTCTTCATCTTGGTCGTCGGATCGGCTCTTGAGCTCTCCCCCGCACACCCTGCACTTATCCCCATTGGGCTTGATGGCATCAATAAAGATGTTGTTAGGGTGGTTGTTATCATTGACACAGAGACGGCGGCCCATAATCCGGTTCTTGGCAATCTGCCTGTCGAGAATGATTTCGATGACGACATCCAGCCTGATCCCTTCCTTTTTTAGGGCCTTTTCCAATTCCTGGGCCTGGGTCAGGTTTCTGGGAAAACCATCCAAAAGCCACCCATTTTTGCAATCTGCCTCCTTGATCCGGTTAAGGATCATGGGGATGGTAATGCTGTCCGGTACCAATTCACCCCTGTCTATATACCCTTTGGCTTTTGTGCCGAGATCTGTGCCCCTGGAGATGTTGTCCCTGAAGATGACGCCGGTTTCAATATGGGGGATGTTGAATTTCTGTTTGACGATGGCACCCTGGGTTCCTTTACCGCTTCCATTTGGGCCGAAAAAAAGAATATTCATTTTCCTATCTCCTTATCTATTTTTAATTGTCTCCTATTGGCTGACAAGGGGTCGTAGAAAACCAGGCGCAAAATATTTAAAAAACAGGACCTTGTCAAGGCATTAAGAGCCCCGGATAAAAACCCCCATGAGTTCGTGCCCATTTTCAAACAGGAGACCGCTCCCTTTGGCCGCCGCCTCGGTAAATGGAGGACCTTTAGAGACTGAATCCATCTCTCTTTTGCCGGCCCATGCAAAAGGGGTGGGTTCGCTGGTATGGGTTCTCTTCACGACAGGCGTTAGATGGTCGCTTACCACCATGATCCGGTAGTCCTCAAAGTGCCTAAGGCCCTTAATAACCGTACCGACCACCTTTTGGTCAAAATACTCTATGGCCTTTATCTTCTCCCGGACATTTCCACTATGACCCGCCTCGTCGGGGGCCTCTACATGGAGATAGATAAAATCATGGCTTTCAAGGCCTTTCAGGGCCGCTTCAGCCTTCCCAAAATAGTTGGTATTGATATAACCGGTTGCCCCTTCCACTTGAATGGGAGTAAACCCGGCATAGACCCCTATCCCTTTGATGAGGTCCACGGCAGAGATAACCCCTCCTTCGAGGCCATACCGGTCCAGGAAAAAGGGCATCTTAGGGGCCTTACCCTGACCCCAGAGCCATATGGAGTTGGCCTCTTTGAGCCCTGCCTGCCTTCTTTTGTGGTTAAGGGGATGCCTGTCCAGGATCGGCCAAGAGGACCGAATAAGGCCCGGAACGGGGTTCCTGGAATTGTGGTCCAGGTAAGGAGCCATATTTTGTCCTAATACATCATGGGGGGGGATGGTCGATGCCTCCTCCGGCCCCTTATCCCAGACCAGAAGATGTCTGTAAGCCACGCCCCGATACATTTTGATGCCGGTAATCGTCATCTCATGAACGAGACT
>JAZDOU010000083.1:0-4733 GCA_043798385.1 Pseudomonadota bacterium | reverse complement strand
CCCTCGGGGCCAATGGCCAGAAAGTAGGAGGTGAGACGTACAATCGCACGGTCAACAGTATGATAATTTTGCTCTGAGTATTGAGCCGCGCTATTGCCGTTCCCATGTATCTTCGCCAACTGGGATTCCTGGATATCAGCTCTGAACTGGACCCCTGGTTCAACAATGGAAGCAAATATCTACTCTTTGCCAGCGGTATCAGCGGGGTGGTTATGATCCTTTTCAATGTTTTCCGGGCTTACCGGGCCCGCAAGAAAATCCATCTGACCCTGTCTTATGGCCGGGCGACCTCTTGAGGATCCGGAGGGAATACCGGAGGGAATAGAAGGGATGGACCATGTCCTGGTTTCAGAAATTTCTGGGTTTGGGAAAAAAGGGAGATACGGTTCTTACCCTTAAACTCTGTCTGAACCGCTGGCGACATTTTTTAAAAACCGAATGGGCCTGCGGTCGGCTTTTAGCTGATTTAAGGGAAAAGCATCGAGGAGAATATATCTTCGACCGTCAGTATGTCTTCTCAACAGTGGGTCAGCTTTTTCAGAAGGCCTATCAAATGACCTATGACGGGCTAATTCTGAGGGAAGACCAGGAAATGGGTCTTTACCTGAAGTTGGATCAATTGAAGGAGAATACTCAGGCATATCTTTCCGGTTTTACCAGAGGCGGGGGGAACCCGGCGTGCTCTCCCGCATTCGAACAACGGGGAAAGGGGGCCGGAGAAGGAAAAGGAGGGCCCCTTGAAGAAGGGGAAGATTTGGACCAGGAACCGGAATTTCAAATACTCAAAGGGGTAATAGAACTCTTGGACACCACAGGGCCGAACGCCGGAAACCCCTGGCCGGAGAAAATCGAAGAGGTCCTAAACCTTCGGATGGCCCTGCGCTTCGCTCACGAACAGGTCCTGCAACAATTCATTAAGCCGGAGGTCTTACAGCACTGGATTACAACGGGCATTGCTTTACCGTTGTCAGATACCGGGGATTTGCCTTTGTATGTGATCGATCTTGGGAAACAAACGGTTTCGGACAGAGACAAACCCAGGAAAACCCAACAATTTGAAGAAGCCTTGGCTTCGTGCAAGCTGTGGCCCCTTTTTTATGGCGGGCTGTCCCTTTCCTCAAAGGGCAGTCCAAGAGAACAAAGGAAGGAACGTCCTCCCCTTTTTGTAATGGTCTCCGAGAATTCCCTTTTTCTGTACGGTTCTTCGCCCGGGGGGACACTCATCCTGGATATGGTTTTGACCAGCGTCCGTGAATTAAATCATTTCTTTTTCCGTTGGCAGGCCGGTTCCGGCGATTCCCCTTTCATCCGGAACCTAAACTCGTTATGGGAGTGGACCGATCAACAGGAGGAAAAGGTTTATGAACTGGCGGCCTTCCAAAAACCACCGAAGGAGATAGAAAGGTACGGGACCCAGATCGGGCAGGGATTAGCGCTCTGGTAAGGCAGGAGGCAGGGGGGCACCCGCTTAGGATGACAATGGGTTTCGACGAACGCTAAACGACGAACGGTATTTTTATATTAACTACTTGGAGGTTAAATCATGGAGCAAAAAGTGCAGGTCCTTATTTTGGATGACGAACCGATTGTCGGCAAACGATTAGGTCCGGCCCTGATGAAGATAGGTTGTGAGGTAGAATCTTTTGAGGACCCTAAAAAGGCCTTGCAGCGGATTGAAGAAAAGATTTTCGATATCGTGGTTACCGATATTCGCATGGAAGATATTGACGGGATCGAGATCCTGGAAAAAGTCAAGGTCCGATCCGACCACACCAAGGTCATCATGATCACCGGCTATGCTACTGTGGAGGTGGCCCGGGAAACCCTGGGCAAGGGGGCCTTTGATTTTATCGCCAAGCCCTTTAAACCGAACGATTTAAGAGAGGTCGTTTACCGGGCGGCCGAGGCCTTGGGGTTCAAAGGACTTTCCCGGGTCGATGCCGGCGAATGAGGAATTTAGGAAGAAAAGAAAATTTTGGCACAGATTTCACGGATGGACACGGTAAGGCCAATTGATTAGTTTCACCAAAGGATAAAGGAATGGATACAACCAATCAGCCGGTGGTTTCCGGGATCGTCCGCCAAAAATACCAAGGGCTCCAATCCCTCTTGGGGGAAAACAGCCGTCTTTTGGAGGTCATGGCCGACCTGGAGGCGGACCTTCGCTTTTTGCCCCTCGGATCAGCCTCTTTGGAACATCAAATCCGAAGCCTCCTGGAGGGGACCCTCTTGATGATCGAAGACCTGAACCAAATAGCCGAAGGACATTATCAGGGGTTATACCCGGCTTTTGTCAAAATCGAAAGGCAGGTCTTGGAGCGGTTGAGAAGACCCTCTGCAAAATCTCCGGAGATGGGGTCGATCCCCATTTCCGAAACGGATTTGACCCGGGAACGGATGGTGGGCGGTAAGGCGGCCCGTCTGGGCGAATTAAAATAGAGTTTTCCGGACCTGGTCCCGAATGGATTTGCCGTTACCATCGGGGCCTATGAAAGTTGGGTTTCCGAAACGCGTTTGGCTTCTGAAATTCGTATCCTACTGGATACCCTGGAGGTCAGCAGCGATCCGGAACGGTTTCGGGACAAGGCCGCCCGGATCCGGGAAATGATTGAGCATTCCCCATTGCCCCAAGCCATCGAGGAGACTATCCGGACCTTTGTTCACGGCCAATGGCCCCAATCTCAGCGCTGGGCCGTTCGATCCAGTGCCGTGGGAGAGGACACCTCTCTGACCTTTGCCGGGCAATTTGCCAGCTTTTTAAATATACCCGGCCCATTGCTGACTAAGACCTATCAAAAGGTAGTGGCCAGCCGGTTTAGTGACCGGGCCATTACCTATCGGTTATCCGGAGGAATAACCGAAGTGGAAACGCCGATGGCCGTTTTGTTCCTCCCTCTTATTGAGGCCCGGAGCGCCGGGGTCCTTTATACTCGAGACCCGGGACAGCCGGCAACAGAAGATATCCTGATCAGCTCCACTTGGGGTCTGGCCGCGGAATTAGTCGGCGGGCAGACCCCGGCCGACTTCTTCCGGGTGAATCAACGGAACCCTGGCCAAATAAAAGAACGTCGGATTGCCCTCAAGAAGGAACGACTGGCTCCCGGGCAGCCGGGCCATCTGGAACGGCAAGAAAATACACCGGAAATGGAGACCGCCCCCTCGATATCTGATGAAGAGATAGCTCATCTGGCCGATTGGGCCATTAAGATAGAAAAGCAATTCGGGACGGCTCAAGATATCGAGTGGGCCATTGACCAAACAGGGAAAATCTGGATCCTCCAATGCAGGCCCCTACGTTTAATTGAATCCCAGGAACCTTCGATCGCCTCTCCCGAAGGTCGCCCCATTATTTCCGGAGGGATCACCATTTTTCCCGGTCGGGCAGTGGCCCCGGTTCAAATCGTTACCCAAGTGCAAGGACTTTCCTCCATTCCCCACGGGGTGATCCTGGTGGTTCCCCAGGCCGTACCAGAGATTGGGGCCGTATTACCCCACCTGGCCGGTTTTATGGCCGAACAGGGCCAGCCCACCGGGCACGCCGCCACCCTGCTCCGGGAATTCGCCGTCCCCTCCTTATTCGATGTTCCGGGGGCGACATTAAAACTCCGGTCAGGAGAGATGGTCGGGCTGGATGCCACTTATAGGCAGATTTTTTCGGGCAATCCCTGGCCGGATGTGCGGGAAAGGACCCTGGCCCGTTTGGTTAAACCCAAGGTCAAACCGGAAGCCAGTCCCTTACATAATCTGATCCTTAAACTAAAACTGACGGATCCCCAGGCCCGCAATTTTCGACCTGAGGCAGCCGAATCCATCCATGATCTGATTCGTTTCGTTCATGAGAAAGGCATCGCCTCCCTCTTTGCAGTGGGAGATCAGGAGACCCATAAAAAGGGGATACCCTCTCGAAGACTAACCTCACCCATCCCCCTTTACCTCTATATCCTGGATTTGGGAGGAGGGTTGTCTGCTGAAGGCCTGGCCCAAAAAGAAGTCGGACCGGAGCAGATTCGTTCTACGCCTTTTCGGGCCCTCTGGAAAGGTATGATGGATCCCAAGGTCAGTTGGGCCGGCAGGACGGAGATCAGTCTCAAGGGGTTTGCCTCGGTGATGTCCTCTTCTTTTTTAAGCCAGGATATGGGGGCCATGCGAAAAATGGGAGACCCTAATTATCTGTTGGTGGCCCGGGATTATATGAGTTTGAATATCCGTCTGGCCTACCATTACGCCATGATCGACACTTTGATCAGTCCGGTCACCGAGAACAATTATGTCAATTTTCGATTCCGCGGAGGTGGCGGAAGTCTTCAATACCGCGATTTGCGGGCCGGATTTTTACGGGAAGTCTTATTGTCTTCCCGGTTTAATGTGGATCAGCGGGGAGACCTGGTCACGGCCTGGCTTCGGGGCTATCCCCAGCCCCCTTCGGAAGCCGGGCTGGAACTTTTGGGAAAACTCATGGGCTGTGCTCGTCAAATGGACATGTTGATGGAGAATGAAGCAACCATGCGACATTATGTAGACCGGTTTCTGGCCGGTGATTATGAGGCTTTTGCATGAAGGTGAGTTATAAAGAAGGTCCTTCCCCGGGGGATGGTATGATGAATGGTGTTCCCGATCGGTCGACTCCAGGGCTGGTTTTGGATGAAGCCGCTCTGAAAGAAGCCCAAAAAGACCTGGAGGAAAGGCCCACTATGAATATCCGGACCAAAATTATCATGGGCTTTTCTCTTTTG
>JAZDOU010000151.1:0-3844 GCA_043798385.1 Pseudomonadota bacterium | reverse complement strand
AGTTAGAGTTGCATTACTTTTGCTTAGATCTATAATTATTCTGCGATAAAGGGTTTATCCAGCATCCAGTATCCAGTATCCAGCATCCAGTATCCAGCATCGACTTGGTTGCTAAGAATCAATCCTTCCCCCTGGCCGGTTTCTTGACTCCCCTGCCCGATTCTTCGACCAAATCTCGAAATTGCTTAGCCAGTCTGCGGGCTTCAGGATGTTCCCACAATTCCTCTAAGGTATAGCGCATTTTTCTTGACCAGTTGGGATGTTCGCTGGTGGTCCCGGGGAGATTAAGTTGTTTGTGCTCCCGGAAGAGATCCTCCTGGCTCAGGACCGCTAACTTGGCCTTGGTGGAAACCAGGAACGATAACACCGCCCGATGCAGTTCTTCCGTTAAAACACTCTCTTCCTGGGCCTGAAGTGTCAGCGCCTCTCCCTCGGAAAAAAATCCCAATTGTTGAAGTCGGTCGATCATTCTCCGCTTTTCCATAATCCGGCCGGCCATGGCCTGCTGAAATTGGACCTCTTCCGGAAAGAGACCCAGTTCTTTTCGGAGTAGGATGTCTTCCAACCCCCAGAAGCCCGCCAGCGGAGGCAGATCATGGGTACTCACCGAGGCTAAGGCCAATTCCGGATAGGCCTCCGGGGAGTTCAAATTTCCGGCATCATCTTTTTCAAAATAAAACAAGCGATAGGAAAAAACACCTTTTTGTTGGAGGGTCTCTCTCAATCGGTCCGGCAGGGTTCCCAGGTCTTCGCCTATAATCAGGGTTTTATTCCGAACACTTTCCAAGGCCAGAACCTGGATCAGTTCTTCAAATATATAATCGACATAGACCCCGTCTTGGGGAGGGCAGCCCTCCACTATCCAGAAAAGGCGGGAAAGTTTCAGGATATGGTCAATCCGCAGTGCCCCCCCAGGGTGGCAGTTTTTCCGAATCTCTTGAGCAAAAAATTGATAGCCCTCTTGACGATATCTCTCGCCATTGGGGGGATAAAATCCCCAATCCTGCCCCTGGGGTGAAAAATCATCCGGGGGGGCCCCGACTCTGATACCCGGGACAGTATTATCCCGCCAGGCCCAGGAATCGGCTCCCCAGGGATCAGATCCGAGGGCCAGGTCTTGATAGAGACCGATCTCGGCCCCTAATTGTCGGGCCAGGGCTTGTACCTCCGACAGTTGTCCTTCCACCTGCCACTGGAGATACTTATGAAACAAGACCTCCGACCAGTGTTCTCGGCTGAAACGCTTGACTTCCAGGGAACCTGGATCTTGAAAAGGGGTCGGCCACTGTCCCCAGGTGTGGATAGCCGGATTTTTTTGGTGGAAATAGGCCTCCAGGGCACAGTACACCGCATAGCGATCCAACCAGTCCCCTTCTTGTTCGATATAGGCCAGGAATTCTTTTTGACGCCGGGTCTCCTGCCCGGACCCCTTCCAGTGACGCTCTAAAAAGGTTTGAAAAAGCCTTTCCAATATCTTCATCTTCAGTCGATCCACTTTTTCAAACTGAACCTTTTCCGAACCTCTTAACTCCTTCAACAAATTCTGAGATTCAGGGGTCATGATTATTTTCCAGGCCGTCAGGGAATAGTTGTATTCTTCTATCTCGGGAATAGCCAAATAGATGGGATTCCGATACAAACGGCTGGAGGGATAATAGGGGCTGATATTGTAGGGCTCTTTATTAGAAAGGGCATGGAGAGGAAGGAGGCCGAGACCATCGACCTGTAAGACCTCGATGGCCCAGCGCACCAATTCCTTCAAGTCACCAAAATCCCCTATTCCCCAATTATGTCTGGAACGCAAGCCGGCCAGGGAAACCACCAATCCGGCCCTTTTGCCATTACCCTCAAGCACTGGAGGGAGATAGGCCTTCTCGGGGCAAACGATCACCTTAATGGACTGCTGAAGACATCGACCGGCCTGGCGGACGGTAAATAAAATGGTGTGATACCCCAAAGGCAGTCCTTCAGGGAGAGGCAAACCACCTCTGAGATAAAGGACTCCCTCGATCTCTCTGGCCCCTTTGAACAGGAGTTGCTCCCGGGAAAATTGGTGGGTCGCTAACCGCCCATCTTCTTCTTTGATGTTTAAGTGCACCAGGGTATCATCAGGCAACCGGTCGCGATCCAGGCCCCGGCTTACCGGGATCTGAAAAATCAACTCCGGTTGTAAGGCCTTACCAGAGACAATCAGGACAGGGTCGATTATCCGTTTCCACTCTTGAAATTCCTCTTCCCGGACTTCCCTTTTCAGTTCCTCCAGACTCTTAACCCGACATCCCATGGCCGACAGGATTTTGAGTTGGGTTTCCGGGGTGATCGGATGGACCTGTCCCCAAATATCCCTGTATTCCAACTCAATCCCTTTCCGTCGGGCTACCTGGGTCAGTAAGTCCTGAACCTCTTCGGAATCGATCATCCTATCCTTGTTCATCGTATTAGGCTTATTTCCCCTGCATCGCTTATCTGAATAGTGAAATTAGGGCCTCCGTTCCGCGTCAATTTTCTTAATAACTCCATCCCTTCCAGGGCAGGATCCCATTCCGGAATGCCCCCATCAACTAATTTTACTGGAATCACCCGGCCTTCCAAGAAGGCACCATTTTCCATATCCAAGGTGATTTTTAAGATGACACTGATTCCATTAGGCCCCTTGAGGTTAAACATCCCATAAGTCAAAAAATTCCCCAGGCTATAGGCGATCAGTTTCCCTTTATAGAATTCCAAGGCCCTCAAGACATGGGGTCCATGGCCAAGAACCAGATCCGCCCCGGCGTCAATCACCGAGCGGGAAAAAAGCCTGACATTTCCCCGATTTTCATTTAGAAAAATTTCAGTTTCATCAGAAACCTGAAGGGCGGATTTCCCTTCAGCCCCCCCATGAAAGGAAACCACCACCAGGTCATGAGTTTCCTTTAATTTGCCGACTATTTCTTTGGCTTTACCCGGGTCTAAAATTGAAAAAGAAACCGGCGAGGCTGTATATGAAAAACCCGCCAGGGCGACTTTCTTTCCTTTGATATCCATTGAGGCGACGGCCTTGCCCCCTGAGGGATTGATCCCCAGAGAATCCAAGGTCGACAAAGTGCTATTCAGCCCCTCCTCCCCGAAATCCAGAGTATGATTGTTGGCCAGGTTTAAGACATTAAACCCGGCTTGTTTAAGGTAAAGCCCATAACGGGTCGGGGTCTTGAATTCAAAACAGAAACGACTTCTCTCCGGCCGGCATTTAAACGATTCCCCTTCATCCAACAAAGGACCCTCCAAGTTTCCAAAGATGATATCGCCTCCATTTAAGAATGGGCTGATATTCTTAAAGAGATCCTGGCCGTCATTGGGCGGCAATATCCCTCGAAGGCTGGTTGAGCCCATCATAATGTCCCCCACGGCCACCACGGTCAGATGTTCTCCGGCCAAGGTCTTTTGTACCCCCAAGACCATAAAAATCAGAATAAATAGAAGGTAAACTGGCTGCTTCGGTTTCAACAACAAACTCCTTCCGGACAAACTGTTTGTTAACTTTGTTTTTAACCGCCTCATAATAGTAATTACTTTACCCAGGCAGGTGGGGCTGTTTTTTCTGGAGTCATTGGCGAAAGGGCGCCGTCTTTTTGTTCGCCAAAAAACTACGCTCACACCCACCCCTACGGGGCGGTACCCGGTTTCGGACTTATTAACGGGGGAAATCCCGCCGCAGGCGGGACTCGACCGCTGATTTTTAGCGGGCGAGAATGCGGAGGGGGTAAAGCATCTCCCGTGGATAAGTCCGAAGAAAAGACCAGCCCGAAAGCCACAGACGGAAGAAAATACAGCCCCACCGGGTCAATGTTAAAATGAGACGGTT
>JAZDOU010000024.1:0-5321 GCA_043798385.1 Pseudomonadota bacterium | reverse complement strand
TATGAAGTCAAGGGCGAAATCCGGGAATGCGACGTGGTGGCGGTTCGAGGGACTGAAGATCCCGTCGTTGTCGAATTGAAACTCGCCTTCAGCCTCGATGTACTCCTGCAAGCGGTGAATCGTCTGAGCATTTCGTCGGTTGTGTACATCGGGATTCCCTCCTCCTGCCGGGCGTTCCGGAAACGGCGCCGCCGCATTATCAAACTCATGAGGATGCTGGGGATCGGCCTGATTCTTATTTTGACGAATTCAAAGCGCAGCCGGGTGGAGGTGGTGCTGGATCCCGGTGAATATCAGCCGCGAATTCACCCGAAGCGGCGGGCGCAATTGCTCGCTGAATTCGAACGGCGGCGAGGCGATCCAATGCCGGGCGGGAGCGGCAGGCGGCGCGGGATGATGACGGCTTACCGGCAGAAGGCCATCCGGATTGCACAATACCTGACGGAAATTGGACCGACCAAGGCATCGGTTATCGCCCAGGCGATCGAAGAACCGGAGGTTCGGGCGGTTCTATATCGGAATGTCTACGGATGGTTCGATCGGCTGGGTGAGGGCGTCTATCGGATTTCACCGCGCGGAACGACCGACCTGGCCACCTGGAATGATTGCCCCCCTGCTTCATGAACGTCTAACTGAGGGGGCGGACCGGACGAACAGGTTCACTTCCTTGATTGGGAATATGGGGGTCATGGTGGCCTCGTTCTGTTCCATCCCAAGAGAAACCCTTTCAAACGGTAAGCTATGAATCACTGGTTTTTAATTTTACTGATTGTTGCAGGCCTGTCCGTGGTGGGGTCGTTCTTCTTCTTCCGCCAATTCCTGCTGTGGGTCAGTCTGTCGTTCTTGCGTCGTCTTAATCAATGGACCAGCCGGATCATTGATTCCATCAGCCGTGATTGGAATTATAAATTCTTAGTCAAAGTCGGTAACCGTTATTTCTTGAAAGGTTTTACCGGCACCCCTTACCATCAGAGGCTGATTTTTCTACCTTTCTGCCTTTGTCCTCCTGGATGCCCGGCAGTTGTAGACCCTTCTTGGGGTATGCTTTGCCGCAGCGATTGTCCGGATTGTCAACTGGGTCGGGTACGAAAGGAAGCCTTGGAACTGGGATATGCCGAGGTGTATGTTGTACCCAGCTCCCGGTGTTTACGCCGGCCGGATCTACTCCCGAGCCATTTATTCATTAAGGAAAAATTGGATCACCATGACGCCCGGGCCTTGTTAGGGATCACCTGCTGTTGGTATCTAAAAACCAGATTGCTTCCGAAATATTCTTTCAAAAAGGAGGGATATGTTTCCGAGCGGTCCGGAACCGGTTATGCATTGCAGGGGATTCTTTTGCCCCAACGCAAGTGTAGTAATGCCACGGTTGATTGGGAAATGGTCCGTGACCGTTTGCAACTAAAGGTTTAATCACTAATTTGCCTTTGGCGAAAAGGGGGACATCCTATAATAAACCTGTCAAAAAAGGGGAACGTTGTTCATTTGATTCAGTTATTGAAACAGCTATCTTGGAGGGGGGCGTGGGGGGTCTGTTTAATGAAATCCACTATCACCCGGGCAAAGTCCTGGCCGCAGTCTTCCTGCAGGAAGTGTCCTCCGCCCTTGATCGTCGTATGGGGTTGCCCTTTGGCTCCAGGGACCTTCTCTTGAAATATTCGGTGACCTCCGCCGGTTATCGGATCGCCGTCGCTAAAAGCGGTCAGAAAGGGTTTGTCAAATTTTGAAAGGACCTTCCAGGCCTGGCGGTTTGCGGTCGAGGCCGGATCATCCGGTGTCAGAGGAACCAGGGAAGGGAAAATGCGGGCACCCTCCTTGAAGGCATCATCCGGAAATGGGGCGTTGTAGGCAGCTATCACTTCCTCCGCCAGGGAGGTCTTGCTTCCCATAGAAATAATCAGGCCGACGTTAAAATCAGGAACTTCGATGGAAAATTTCCGCCAGTTTAAAAAGGCCTCGGAGATCGGGCCGTCTCCGGTGGGAAGGCCGGTGTTGGCCACCACCACCCGAGCGAATCGTTCCGGTTGGTTGGCCACCAGGCGTAACCCGATAAGCCCTCCCCAATCCTGGCCTACGAAGGTTATCCCCATTAAATCCACCCGGTCAAGCCAGGACTGCATCCAGTCCACATGCCGTTGAAAGGTATAATCGCTGCGTTGGGCAGGCTTGTCCGATCGGCCGAATCCCACCAGATCAGGGGCTACGGCTCGATGGCCGGCCGCTACCAAGACAGGGATCATCTTCCGGTAAAGATAAGACCAACTCGGTTCCCCGTGCATCATCAGAACCGGCTCGGCCGTTCGGGGACCTTCGTCAATATAATGAATTCTCAGACGGCCCCCTTCCCCATCAGGGACTTCAGTATAGTTCGGCTCGAACGGAAACCCTTCTAGATTTTTAAATCGCTCCTCCGGTGTTCTCAGGACTTTCATAATAGAGGTCCTCCTTCAATCTTCATTAAAGGAATCATTTGAGCATCCAGCCTATTCCCTTGGCATGCAGGCTCTGGATGAAGAACCGGTCTGCGGTCTCCGTCACGGCGGTCGTTTCCGGGTAAGCGCCGCTGGGATCCTGCAAATCAGCCACCACATGGCCGTCTTCCGTAAACGCCATCACATGGCCGTAGGGTTTCGGAATCGGCCACATCGCCCGCGGCAGGCGCATTGTCAGCTTGCGCATGAACGGCTTGGCAGCCAGCTGGTCGATGGTCGGGTTGCGAGGCTTGACCAAGCCCAGCCAGATTTTTCCATCGAGTCCCCGCATCAGGTTGTCCGGATAACCGGGCAGATTGTCGAACAGAATTTTGGCTTGGCCGCTCGGGGTCGAGAGTTCGAGATCTTTCGCGACCACTGAAATCTTCCAGACGCGATATTTACCGGTTTCATTGACGAACAGCGTTTGTTCGTCCCGGCTCAGGGCCACACCATTGGCAAAACTAAAGCCTTTGGCCACGATTCGGGTCGTTTTGGTTGCCGGGTCATACTCCAGAATACGGCCGGTTGATGACTGCTCCAGAATGTCCAACAGGCTGGCTTCAAACGTCCCGCCCCAATCTTTGGGCGCAAAACGGGTTGAGGCATCACTCAAATACATCTTGCCCGACTTGGCCACCACTACTGCGTCGGCATAACGGATCGGTTCTCCGTTTACCTGGTCGGTCAATACCGTGATCTTCTTGTCGGGGCTGATTGACAGCAGCCCCTTGACGGCGTCGGCGGCGATCAGGTTTCCGGTGGCGTCAAAATCAAAACCCAGCACGCGCCCAGCGGTGTTCACAAACACCTCTTGGGCACTACCATCGGGATTCATCCGCAGGATGTTGCCGCTCGCAACTGTGGTGTAAAGCCGGCCGTCTTTGCCGATGGCGATATGTTCCGGCCCTTCTTCTGCGCCCAACGAAATCATCTTAAGGTTGGCCAGTTTTGTGTTGACCGCATGTGGGCCGGTATAACCTGGGGGCCTGGGTGCATTCCAACTGACAGGCCTGATCGGTACCGGCCAAAGGGTCAAATAAGCAGCCAGCAGAAACAAAATAGCAACGATCGTCCCAATAATTTTTTTCATGAGACCTCCTATCTGCCTGTGTTGGACAAGATTTTGTGTCTTAATGGGAAGAGTATAAAGGGAGGGAAAAACACGGTCAAGAAGAAAAACAGGCTTGCCCCCTTCACTTTTGGCAATTAGTGATCAGCATCTGGAAGAATCGAGGGGCAAAGAAAAACAAAGACAAAGGCAAGGAGACCTGTTCAAGGCCTGGCTGAAAAAACATATTGCCGGACGTATCCAGGTAAAAACTGGACCTGGTGGGGAAGGCTTTTAGCCTTCCGGTGACGATACCTTTTCTTCCGCCTATGACTTCAGAAAAGGCATCATCACCTTTATAATCTCTCATAATTTATTTAGTTTCCATTCATAACCAAAACAGAGCCGCTATTTATAGCAGCAATAGAACTCCCTCCCTTTGATGGCGATCTTGTCGTTTAAGAAACGGGACTTGAACCCCCCGGCATTGCGCAGGATATGATAGCCCATCTCGGCCCGGAGCCCGGTCCGGCAGTGGAGAACGATTTCCTTGTCCTTGGGCAACTCGGCCAGCCGTCCCTGCAGGGAATCCAGGGGGATATTGACAGCCCCCTCAAGTAGGCCTTCAGAAGCCTCTTCGGTGTTTCTGACATCTAGGATCAATTTGTCCTTGGGCTTGACCTTGACGACGTTCATGAACTCGTCCCCGGTGATCTCCCCGGGATGGGGGCGGGGGAGATAGAAGATGGTGGTCCGCACCTCGCCTTTCTGAATCGGACGATTCTTTCCCATCCAGCCTTCAAAGCCCCCTTCCAGGGTCCGGACGCGTTTATATCCCCAGGAGGAAATCAACTTGAACGCCCCTTCCAATTCCTTGGGGTCCGACTTTTCGGTATAAAGAATGATAGGGGCCTTCCTGTCTAAAGGGAACTGGGTTTTTTCATTTTCCAGGTTCTTAAGATTCATGGCCACGGCCCCCTGGATATGAGATTTTTTGGCGATTTCCACCCCCCTGAGATCCAGGAGCACCAGATAACCCATCATCTGCTCCACAAAAGCGCCGTCCGTTAAGACCACCTGAGCGGCCTCGGTCCAGACCGGTAGGCCGGCGTGAAAGACCTTTACGTTGGTATAGCCGAGTTTTTCTGCCTTCCTGGCAGCCATGGGACTCAAGGCTCAGGTGAATCCGCCGCAGTAAAAGATCACCATCTGGCTTTTATCCTTGGGCAGCAGATGGGTCATTTTGTCAAAGTTGGGAAGCGGCATGGAAAGGGCACCGGGAATGTGGTCTTCCTGAAAACGGTAACCCGGCCGGGAATCGAGGAGAGTGAATTTGCCTTTTTCCGGTCCCGCCTGAACCAGCTTGGCCAACTCCTCCAAAGAAATAAGTTGATGATCCGGGACCTTAAGCTGGGGTTTGACGACTACCTCCGTGGCGTAAAGCCCATCCGGTTTTTCCTCATAATAAATCTTGAGGGCCGCCTCAGGAGAGATGTCCCGGTAGGAGGGGGCATTTTGAAGTTTGACCTTTTCGGTTAGTTTGACGGTTTGGGAGCGGGGACCGATCTTGACGGTGAGCAGCTTGGCCTGGCGGGAATACGACTGAAAATCCCCCATAATCAATTTCTGGTCCTTGTATTGGGTGTGACAGCTCAGGCAGTTGGGGGCCTTAAGCAGAGGTTTTTCCTCGGCGGCCTGCGACCCGGTCTGAAAAAAGAGAAGACCGGGCAGCGTCAGGGAAAAAACCAAAAACAGGATGACTTTACCTCTAAACCTCATTGTTGCCTCCTTTTCGCAGG
>JAZDOU010000019.1:0-7491 GCA_043798385.1 Pseudomonadota bacterium | reverse complement strand
ATCCCCTTTAGCGAACCCGGGAGGTGAAACGGGTTCGCCGGTGGTCACCATCAAAGCCCCCTGGATTTTTCTCGCCGTCCAGACCCTGCTTCACTATCTGCCGCCCATTTGGGGCGGCCTGATCCTGCCGGCCGGAATCCTTTTTCTGCTGGCCTTGTTCCCCTGGGAATCAAGGGTCAGACTTGGCCCGGCCATGACGTTAATTCTATTCGGCCTTCTTTTGTTATCAGGGGTGTCGTTAACCCTTTACGGGTTTTTTGCGGCACCCTAAGAATTCTGTCATCGCCAACTCTTTTGGAGATGACCCGGAATAATTACCTCTTTCGGGCGGCATATCTTTTTCGTCCCTCCTCAAAGAGTTTTTCTCCTTCTTCCGTTGTAATGAGAAGGGGTGGAACTTCCTGGGGGTTCCCGTTTTGATCCAGAGCCACAAAAATGAAGGAAGCGGTCAGCGCCTGGTGGCGTTCTTCCAAAGCCAGATTTTCAGTTTCCACTTCGACTCGCACCTCCATGGAGGTCCGGCTGACAAAGACCAGTCGCGCCTGGGCGAAAACCAGTTCTCCTATGTGCACCGGTCTTAAAAAATTTAATTCCTCCACCTTGGCGGTCACTACATTGGAATGGGCATGGCGGGCAGCAACTACGCCGGCGGCCGTATCCATCATTTTCATGATCTCTCCTCCATGGACATTGCCCGCACTGTTGCCCTGATGGGGTAACATCACCTCGACCAGGGTGACCCCGGAGTGTCCGGCGGTTCTTTCTTTCGAGGGCGTCTGTTTTTTTACATTTTCGAGAAGGGCCTTGATTATTTTTTCATGACGGGCTTCTACCTTTGCCATTCGTTCAAAATAGTCTCCAATTTCCTGAAACCCTTCCTCTCGAGCCGTCCCGGCAAATTCAGGGTAGATGGTGGTGCATTCATAATGTTCTCCGTGGACCGCCGTCTCCAGGTTGTTCTGAGTATCCTGGATTTTTCCTAAAAATTCGTAGTGACCCCGGGCATGCTCTTCTTCATTTTTGGCGATCTCCACAAAAACCTCGGAAACAAAGGTCTGGCCCATCTTCTCTGCAGCGGCAGCATAAAAGGTATAGGCGTTTCGGGCCTTGGATTCGGCAGCAAAAGCCATCTCGAGATTTTTTTCAGTTCGGCTTCCTTTTAGATTCATTCCAGCCTTCCTTTCGAAAACGCTCAGTTATAACGAGCCATCCAGTTCATCCGCAACCGGCTTTTTGCAGGCCCGGCAGTGCTGGGCCCCTCTGAAAAGGGGTTGGCCGCAGGAGGGGCAATGATAGCGTTCCAATTCCGCCCTGGCCCATTCCACACTGCCTTCTACATCGCCGTGCTCTGCCACTTTGGCCCGCCAGACGGGAATCGCTCTTTCCATGACTCTCCGGCCGGTGACAAAGCCGAAATTCTCGATCAAACTACAGGGCCAATCGCTGCATTGATGACAGGAATAAAGCCCTTTTGATCTAACGCAATCCCGGATGGAACAGAACCTGCAGAACCCATACAGTTTCTTCGGGGGATCCGTTTGCATACACCCTAAACATTCTGTTTCCTCGGGCTTTGTTCCGTAGAGATTGCCCATGATAGCCCTGAATTTCTCATTTCCATCCCGAGAGGCAATGTACACGCCGCAGGCCCCGCAATATAAACCGCAAGGGGCCATCAAGTCTCTGTTCCTGATCTCTTCTTCGGTCCATCCTTCCATAATCAAAGCACCTCCCTGATAACGTAAGAATTTGGTTATTTATCACTGCAAGTTTTATTGTCTCCAGGTAACAAAACCAAGCAAGGTTTTCCCACCCTTAATTTAGGGTCATTGAACATGGATAGCGAGCGCATTCCACCTGCCAACCTATCCTGGTCTACCAGGAGTACCCCCTCTTTATCGGCGATTTCCATCATCCGCCTGGTAAATCCGCCGTTACTGAAAAGAAGGTACTTTTCCTTTCTTTTTCCCTTATGCCAGTCTACCAATTGGGCTTTCCTGAAGAGGTCCCGGAAAATATCATCCCCGACCTTTTTATGACTCCACTTGCATTCTCCAAAATAGACCGTATCAGTCTCCTCATCCAGGGCCACCAGATCAATCTCTCCCTGTTTGGTCCACCACCGGCCTATGACGGTGTACTGGAGGTTCCCCCGGGCCATGAGGCCCTGACAGAGGTCCCGGCAGACGTCTTCATAGATGAAAGACAGATGCTGATGAAAAGATTCCCTGATGATGGCCAGAACATAGTCTGCCCGGCCGATCTCTATCCGGCTTTTGTGGGGGAAAATATATTTAAACCAGAAGGAAAAGAAGTGATCATGGATCCGGTAGATACCCATTTTGCTCTTATCCGGATATTTCTCGGTAACCGGCACCTCCTTTTCCAGAAATCGCAGGCCCCTTAAGGTATCTATGTACTTGGAGACCAGACTTTTTTCAAATCCGGTCTCGTTGATAATCTCGGAGAGTTTCCTTTTACCCTGGGCAATGGCCTTCAGAATGACAAAATAATTTCTCGGCTCCCGGAGTTCCTCTTTCAGGATATATTCCACTTCGTTATAAAGAAAGGTCCCCTTATCCAGAATCAGTTCGAAGATATTCTGAAAGATATCCTTTCTCGGCTGGATTTTTTCCAGGTAGGCCGGGACCGTTCCAAATACCCCGTAGGTGTGGACCAGTTCATTAAACTTCTTGTCCGGGAAAAACTCCCTTAAAGCCGGGAAAGACATCTCCTTAAGCTCCAGGGAGGCCGTCCTTCGGCCATAAAGGGGGGCCTTATAATAAAGAACTTCTCTTTCCATCATGCCGATACTCGAACCCATTAGAATCAAAAACAGGTTGGAGGATTTCAGAGTCTGGTCTATCCCTTTCTGGAAGATGGTGGCAATGGCCTTGTTGGAATTGACCAGATAGGGGAATTCATCGACGACCAGGATTAACCGTTTAGCGCTTTTGGCCTGGAGATAGGAAAAAAATTGGGACCAGTCTTTAAACCCGCCTTCCATCAGAATGGCATCCTTGAAATATTCTCCGACCAGTCTCCCCAAGTTTTTGAGCTGTTCGGATTCAGAGACGCTGTCTGCCAGGAAATAGACGGCGGCCTTATTTTTTATAAATTCCTGTATCAGCCTGGTCTTGCCGATACGTCTCCGGCCATATACCGGCAGGAACTGAAATCCTTCGGTCTGATAGAGTTTTTCCAGGCTGGCCAGCTCAGGTTTTCTGTTGACGAATTTCACGTAAGTCTCCGTCTGAGTAAAAGTATATTCGAGATTAGTATAATCCAGATTATCTTCATAAATCAAGAACAATTTTCCTGCCTTCCACCAGGACCGGATGGATCTCCTCTCCGGGCACAGGCCTAAGGATGAATTTTGATAAAGGCGGAATGTATTCTATGCGGCAGAGCCCGGGAAAGAGAAATCGCCGCCAGGGAACTTACGGCACGGATCGGAAGAATATGATTAGACCCACAAACAGGAACATCCGGATAGTCATTCATGTGGCTGGACAACCCAGGTTGAAAGATGGAAGGCGATTGATCCTTTAATCAAACTCCGGATTGTGCCTGGGCAACCGGCTCTATTTTGGTCAGCTCGATTTTCATTCGTTGCTCGGTATGCCATAAATCAAAGGCTTGCTGCATCCGCAACCAAAGTGCCGGCCCGTTGCCGGCAAATTTGCCCAGGCGAAGGGCCATCTCGGTCGTAATGGGGTGGGTGCAGGCCAGGACCCGGTGGAGCTGTTGCCGGGAAACTCCCAACCGGCGGGCCGCCTCACTAATCGACAACCCGAGTGCCGGAAGCACATCTTCCCGAAGAATTTCTCCCGGATGAACAGGGGGACGTTTCAAAGGGCGTTTTATGGCATATTCAATCATTTTTTTACCTCTAATGATATTGAATTAAATCGACTCGAAAGGCATCACCTTCTTTCCATTCGAAGGTAATGCACCATGGCCCATTTACATGAATACTGTATCGTTTAGGTGTTCCCCGGAGGCCGTGGAAATTAAAACCCGGGACCTGCAGATCTGTCAATGTTTCTGCCTGATCCAAAGCTTCCAGACGCCGCAAGGACCTCGATTGTAAATCTTCCCTCAGGCGACGACTTTGACCAAACTCGAACAACTCGGCCAAACCCCTGTGTTTGAAGCTTTTGATCATATTTTTGTATTGTAACACGATTTGCTACAGTGTCAATCCTTTTTTCCGGAAACAATAATCAGTAAAACGAGATTTCCATTAATTCGAAAATAGAATTTTTTACCGCCGTTCACTGCGCTCACTTACATCCCTAACGGTCACGAGACAAGGCAGGACAGAGATAGACGTTTTGACTCTCCGACCTTTGGGAGTAAAAAATCCCACCCCGAAAAGTCGGGGTTTGGGATTTGACCCTGAGGAAAGTCGCTCCGGGTCAAAAAACATCTTGTTTTGTCCCGGTAATCAAGTGACTGAAAGGAACGGGCAGTTAAAAATTAATAAAAATTCTTTTTCCAGTTTGACCGTATCTGACAAAACCCTGTGGTATGGTCGGGGTAAAATTCGGAGTTTGGAGTAAATAATAAAAGGAAAAAAGGAGCTTGGGGTTTTTAGCTGCCGTCTTTCTCAACGGCAGCTAAAAAGAAAGGTTTACTCTGTGCTCATTGAGCTTGAGCGACCAAAGGAAGCGGGCAAGAGACAGCTTTTTCCAAATCCCGGTAATACCTGACCGTCAAGGAAATCAAGAGACCGAAGGAAGCGGGCGGTTTCACAAAGGATATTTCCCTTTTCAATTGACTTTAACTAATGGATATGCTTTATTTTGTTCATTCTAGTTTCTTTCAGGATGATTTATTTGGCCGTAGTCCAGGGTTGTTTTGTTCAATCCCGCCAGGAGCGGATTGAAATAACAAAATCTCGGCAAACTTCGCGGCTCTGCGGTGAATAAAAATAAAAACCCGAAAGGCTGGTCCATGAAACAATCCAATAAGACCCCATTTTTTTAAAAGGAGATGGGGTTTTTGTTTTTGAGACTTGAGAATAAAAGGAAAATCCGGCTCGGCTTGATTCGAAAACAAATTGGTAATGAGAAAATGGTTAGTTGTTTTAGAACCAGCGTCCCGTTTTCCGTGATGCCTGCCCGGATGGCTCTTTACGCCTTCTTTGCCATGATTAAAAAAGATTGTACCCTTTCCGCTCAATCCTGCAGTCGGTGTATGGAATGTTTTTTAAGCCAGGAGGAGATTTATAAAAACCAGGATAAAATCCTGGACCTTTACGCACGGTTGGCCGGCAGCCGACCCCTGGGGAAGATGAGCGACAGCGGCATCGTCAATTTAAGCGGTGACAATTTCACCATGTATAAAAGTAAGATCCGCCAGGACCTGCAAAAAAGCTTCCCCCTCTACGATCAAAAGGACCTGGAAATTGCTTCTATTGGCAAAAAGCCCAATACCCGGTACGGCATCGGGATGGACAAGGGTAGAATCGAGATTGTCTATTAGAAACTCAAGAAATGATTGAAAAGCTGTTCTTAAGTTGATATATTCTTTTTAAAGGTATTCTGAAGCGTTAGCGGGAAAGCTTCGATCAAACTACCAGGAGTTGTTTCATGGCCAAATTAAGAGCTAAACTCACCAGGGATCACGAATATATCCATTTGAAAATCAGGAAAGATGATTTTGAAGCCTTCTGCAGTGCCGCCGGCCTTTTCAAAGATTCTTTTCTGAGAATTTTGGGGAAGTCGGAAAAAGATTTGAAAGAAGGCCGTTATACATCCCGAAAAACACTTGCCGAACTGATTAACGCCTGATGGAAATCTTAACTACCGTTACCTTTGATGCCCTTTTCAAGGAGCTTCCTTTTGTCGTTCAAGCTAAAGCAGCCCCAAAAACCGATCTTTTCAAAGATAATCCTTTTCATCCATCCCTTAGAATAGAAAAACTTCGTCCGAAAAATTTTAACATTTGGTCTTTTCGCATTGACCTTCACTATCGGATCATCTTTAAATTTCTTGGAAAAAATAAAGCGGTTTTTCTGTTTATCGGTCATCATCATGAAATCTATGATTATGACCTCTTCAAATAGTCCGGGCCGGTAAAAAAAGCACAAAGAGATATTTTTCTATTTCATTTAACCCTGGTTGCCACAACGTCCCCTGGCGCCTATGGCGGCCAAATTTAAACTTGAAGTTTAAATTTGGCCGTGATAGGAATTAAAACATGATTCCCGAACCCTGGAAGAGGCTCTGGGGTCACTGGGGTCAATTCTTTAAAATTGACAAATAGTCCGAAAAAATGATACAAGATTCCTATGGCTAGACCTTTGAGAGTTGAATATCCCGGTGCGGTTTACCATGTAACTTCTCGCGGGAATGAGAAGAAGTCTATTTTTAGAGACAGCTTCGATCGAGAAGCCTTTTTGGAGATCCTGGTTCAATCTCAAAATATTTTTAGTATTCGGCTTTATGCTTATGTTTTGATGGACAACCATTTTCATCTCCTCCTCGAAACTCCTCTGGGCAATTTAGGGGAGTTTATGAGACGATTCAATATCACCTATACGAGTTATTTTAATCGTACTCATAATCGAGTGGGTCATTTATACCAGGGTCGATACAAAAGTATTCTGGTCGATAAAGAGAGCTATTTGTCCGAGATATCCAGATATATTCATTTAAATCCGGTACGGATCAAAGGGCTAAAAATTAAGACTCCGGAAGAACGATGGAATTATCTTGTAAATTATCCCTGGAGCAGTTTGAGAGGATATTTGAGCAAAAAAAACAAAAGACCTTTTGTTGAATACTCTTTAGTTTTAGCGGATTTTGGTGGAGATACTGATACGGGAAGACGTGCCTATCAGAAAAGGATTAAAGAAGATCTCTCTGGCGAATTAGATATTAGAAGAAAAGTAATCGGGCAGTCCATACTGGGTGAAGATCAATTTATTAAATGGTTGAAAGAGAACTTCTACCCAAAAAAGCGGGACCGAGAATGTCCCGGTTTAAGGGAACTAAAGCGGTATAGAGCCAAGGAAGAGATTATTGAAATATTCTTGAAGGAAACCGGAAATACCCTTGAAGAAGTTAAAAAGAAGAAACATTGGCTTAGACCGGTGCTTATGGATCTATTGTACCGAGTAGGCGGATTGACCGGAATTGAGATTGGAAAAATTTTCAATGTGGGTTATAGTACAGTAAGTCAAACTAGAAAAAGATTGGCGCTGAGGATAGAAAAAGATAAAAATTTGAAAAAAATAATTGAACGGATTGAGAATTTGTCAATATTAAAGAATTGACCCCGATGCCGTTTTCCACGGACGGTTTTGTCGGGGGAGAAGTCATCCGATTGGGTGGGTTGAAATTTATTGACTTTTAACCGATTAACAGGTAGGAAGGCTAAAGCAATTTAATCCAGTTTTCTTGTTGGCAACCTTTACCGAAGGAGTGTCGATGGAAGAATAAAAGACCCCATTTCTCAAGAGAGAGATGGGGTCTTTTATTA
>JAZDOU010000519.1:0-2014 GCA_043798385.1 Pseudomonadota bacterium | reverse complement strand
AGCTCATCCCCGGAGGCCAGGTATTAACGACCGACTGGGTGGACAATTACCCTGGGTTTCCCGAAGGAATTTCCGGTTTTGATTTAGTGGATAAAATGCGTCGGCAGGCCGAACGGTTTGAATTACCTATTATTAATGATGAGGTCGTTTCCTTATCCGTTCAGAGTTCTGAAAAAATTGTCACCGGAACCCAGGGGGTTTATCGGGGCAAGGCCTTGATTATCGCCAGTGGGGCGACTCATAAAAAACTGGCTGTCCCTGGGGAGGAACTGCTGGGCGGCAAAGGCGTTTCGTATTGCGCCACTTGTGATGGCCCCTTTTTCAGGGATCAAGAGATCGCCGTTGTCGGGGGCGGGGACACTGCCGTTCAAGAAGCCCTCTATTTGACCCGTTTTGCCAAAAAAATTTATCTGATCCATCGCAGGGATCAACTTCGGGCCACCAAAATCCTTCAAGAGAAGGCCTTGTCCGATCCCATTATTCAGCCGGTATGGCATGCCGTGGTAGAGTCTATCGAAGGGACCGACCAGGTGGAAGGGATCCGGATCAAAAAAGTGGACGGGTCACCCGGGCAGACCTTCCCCGTTCAAGGGGTCTTTGTTTTTATCGGAATTCTACCCAACACCGATTGGTTGAAAGGGACTTTGTCGTTGGATCCCCAGGGATTTATTCAAACCAATCAAGACTTAGCGACCTCCATCCCCGGAATCTTTGCCGCTGGAGATGCCCGCCAAAAACTATTAAAACAGATATCTACGGCCGTTGGAGATGGGGCCACAGCCGTTTTCTCCGCTGAGAGATACCTGGAGGCCCCATGAAAAAAACTTCTCTCGTGTCAGGTTCCTGGATCAGGCACTGTCTGATTGGATTGGTCATGGTCGGGGTCCTCTTTCCGGCGATGGGCTGCGGGCTGTTTAAAAGCCAAAGCGCCAAAGAATTAGAACGAACCCCGGAATCACTCCTCATGGAAGGCATGGATGCCTACCAGCGAAAAAAGTACGAACCGGCTATCGAGGCCTTCCAGAAACTGAAGGATCGTTTTCCATACAATCAGTATGCCATAGTGGCCGAGTTGAAGCTGGCTGATAGTTATTTTTTAAATAAAGATTATGAACTGGCGGCAACGGCCTATAAAGAATTCGAAAAACTACACCCGGCCAATGAAATCATCCCTTATGTGGTCTTTCAATCGGCCATGTGTTACTTTAAACAAATGCCCACTATTGATCGAGATCAAAGCTATGCTTCCCGGGCTACTCAGGAATTTGAAAGAATGATCAAGACCTTTCCCCACAGCGAATATATCTCCCAGGCTAAGACCAATCTGATCACCGCCAAAAAAAATTTACTCTCCCATGAATTTTACATCGGGGAATTTTACTTTAAAGAGAAAAATTACCAGGCCGCCCTGGGCAGGTTTGAAAACATCCTGCGCCAATTTCCAGACACACCACACCCGCCTAAGATAAACGACTATATCCAAACCTGCAAAGAGAAACTGGCTCAAAGCCAGCCGCAGAAGGTCAAGACTCCGTAGGTGAAGCGATACTGGATACTGGATACTGGTTGCTGGATACTGGATAATTCAATTAATATGATCGAAACCGTAGGTTTGATCCCCTATCTATTAAACCCTCATGCCCAGGCGGGGCACCAACGAAGCATGAAAATATCTTTCACCGAACGCTTAACGCTTAACGACTAACTTTATTTTGCCCTGAATTTGGAGGAATAAACTGGCGGAGAGAGAGGGATTCGAACCCTCGGTAGAGGTTTCCCCCTACACTCGCTTAGCAGGCGAGCACCTTAAGCCTACTCGGTCATCTCTCCGAATGGTAAGCATCAGTAGTCAGCTACCAACATTGATGGCTTTGTAAAAAGTCCACCTGTCCCGCCTATCGCGGGATTGCGCTGCATCCTTCCCCGCTTTTCAGCGGGGCAGGCTTATTGCGGCGTACCAGTAAGTACGCCTCACTCCTCAGGTCCTCTTTCGCATCCTGGGGATGCTGGGTCG
>JAZDOU010000511.1:0-5529 GCA_043798385.1 Pseudomonadota bacterium | reverse complement strand
GTACCTGGCTGGCCGGGGTGGCCGGGGTGGCCATCGCCCCTATCCTGATGGTCTTTCCCGGTTTGGATGGTCAGGTAGGCATGGATGCCTTTATGGTGGTCGTTACCGG
Source organism: Pseudomonadota bacterium (assembly GCA_043798385.1). Classification (GTDB taxonomy): domain Bacteria; phylum Desulfobacterota; class RBG-13-43-22; order RBG-13-43-22; family RBG-13-43-22; genus RBG-13-43-22. The sequence continues at coordinate 5,420 of JAZDOU010000511.1, read as the reverse complement.
AGGGTTCGGAAGCCTCATGGGAGCCTTCATTGTATCGATTATCTTTGGATTATTAAGTTCCTATGGTGTGCAGTTTTTTTCTTCTCTGGCACCGGTCCTGATGTTCGCTTTCATGGCCATCGTTTTGGCCATTCGGCCCATGGGCTTATTCGGAGAAAGGGAATGATCAATAAAAAAAGGCTTTGGCTTTTATGGACAGGGCTCATTATCGTCCTGATTTTATACCCCAAGGTAGCCGGCATTTATTATACCAACTTCTTTGTAACCTTTGCCATATTCAGCGTTTTTTCCATCTCCTATAATTTTTTACTGGGTTTTACCGGTCTATTCAGCTTCGGCCATGCCATGTTTTTTGGGACCGGTGGTTATGGGGTAGCCCTGGCCTTAACCCACCTTAAGGGTATTTCGGTATTAACCGCTTTAGGGATCGGTATGCTGGCGGCAGCGGTTCTGGCCCTGGTGCTGTGCCCTTTAGTCGTCCGAGTAACCGGTACGGCCTTTGCCATGTTGCACCTGGCCTTCGGTCAGCTCATGTATGTCCTGGCCCTTAAATTAAGGACCATAACCGGCGGGGAGGACGGCGTGGGTGGATTTCCCCTGCCTCCGATCAATTTGGGAGTTCTATCGGTAAATATAAAAGACTCGGCCAATTTTTATTATTTTGCCCTGGTTGTGCTGGGACTCAGCCTCTGGATCATGTGGTTTTTCACTAAAACCCCCTTCGGACAAATCCAGATAGGGATCCGTGATAATGCCAAAAGGGTCGATTACCTGGGGCTTAAAGTGCCTCAGACCAAGGCGGTCATTTATGTCATCTCCGGGGCTTTTGCCGGGGTGGCCGGGGCTGTTTATGCCCTGTTTCAGAATCTGATCTCAGCCGATGGCGGTTTCAGTGTTATCGTTTCCTTTGTGCCGATCATCAATGTCATGGTCGGCGGGGTGGCCAGTTTCTTCGGTCCCATCTGGGGGACAGCCATCCTGCAAATCATCACCGAGATAACCACCCGGTATACGGATCGGGTTGAACTGGTGTCCGGCTTGATTCTCATTCTGATTATTATGTTTGCCCCTCTGGGGTTTATGGGATTTATACATTATTTGAAGCAAAGATGGTTATTTCCCTCTGCCTCAAAAGCTAACTTGGAGAATATGGCATGAATATCCTGGAGACCCGAGGACTGTATAAGGACTTTAAAGGACTGGCCATACTGTTTAATGTTAATCTGAAAATAAAAAAAGGGGAGAGACATGCCGTCATAGGACCCAACGGCGCAGGGAAAACGACCCTCTTCAACGTCATCACCGGAACCTATCGCCCGAGCCAAGGGAAAATAACCTTTAAAGGGAAAGATATTTCCGAGGCCAGGCCCCATGAGCTGACCCGTCTCGGTATGGGAAGATCTTTTCAGATTACGAGTACGTTTCATAATATGACGGCCTTTCAGAATATTCGTTTGGCCATCCTTTCAAAAAACCAGATCCGTTTCAATCTTTTCAGGAAGGTTGACAAGATGCACCATATCACCAGGGAGACCGAGGAGGTTTTAAAAAGGATCAACCTGGACCGGGAGCGGGATATGCCGGCCGGTGCTTTATCGTATGGGAAACATCGTTCTTTGGAAATCAGCATGGCCCTGGCGACGGATCCGGATTTAGTCCTCCTTGACGAGCCCACGGCCGGTATGTCCCGGGATGAAACCCACTGGGCTGTGGAGTTGATCAGACGACTGACCGAAGGGAAAACCATGATCATCATAGAGCACGATATGGATGTGGTATTCTCCCTGGCCGACCGCATTACGGTTCTCCACTATGGGGAAATTTTAACGACCGGGACTCCCCAGGAGATCCGGGAGAATCAGGCGGTGAAGGATGCCTACCTGGGAGAAGCGGAGGTTTAGGGATGCTGCTGGAAATCCACGATCTGAATACCTACTACGGTCTGAGCCATGCCCTGCAAAACATCTCCTTAAATGTCAGACCAGGTGAAGTCGTAGCCCTTTTGGGAAGGAACGGGATGGGTAAGAGCACAACTTTAAAAAGTGTCATGGGATTGGTTAAACCGAAATCGGGATCCATTCGATTTAAAGGAAAGGATATTACCGGTCTTCCCCCCTTTAAGGTGGCCAGAACCGGTATCGGTTATGTTCCGGAAGATAGGAGGATTTTCCCGGAACTGACCGTCTTGGATAATCTCCATATAGGGATCAAAGGAGGGAAAACAGTTAAAGAAAAAAATGGAAACACCTGGACAGTTGAAAGAATCTTCCAGCATTTTCCCAAGCTGAAGGAAAGAGCCGCCTCGAAAGGAAGGTTCTTGTCCGGGGGAGAGCAACAAATGCTGACCATCGGGCGATCGCTGATGGGTAACCCGGATTTATTGCTGGTGGATGAACCCACCGAAGGACTGGCCCCCTTGATGGTCCAGGAAGTCAGGGATATTCTTGAAGAGATCAATAAGGCCGGTGTCTCCATCCTTCTGGTGGAACATAATTTTAAGGTGGCCATGTCCCTGGCCGATCGGGTCTATCTCATGGGCAAAGCCTTTGTTGGGTTTTCCGGTACCAAGGAGGAGTTGGCTAAAAATCCGGAGGCCCGTGAGAAATACATGGAAGTGTAGCTTCTTAAATTTCCATTCTGAGAAATTATCTCTAACTTTTTTAAACACGAGGTCAACCGCTTCTTGCAGGACGAAACTTGAAACTGGCACCTGGATAAAACTGCCGTTTCCGGATCAAAATTCCGCATCCAATATCAAGTTTCCAGTTTCCAGTATCAAATTTCAAACATCTTTGGTTCGCTTTTAGGGAATCTCCCCATGTCCGCTTCAAATCATAAAATCATGACCGCCGCACAGGCCATCGCCCGCTTTGTCCACGATGGGGATGAACTTATCATCGGCAATTACACAGTGGGAAGTTGCGCCGAACTGGTCTATGAGGTGGCCCGCCGGAAAAAGAAGCATCTAACCCTTTACTCCCAGTCGGGGATTTTCGATGTGGAGGTGCTGGTAGCCGCCGGGTGTGTCAGCCGTCTGGTAACCACCTACGTCATGCGATCGGGCGGTAAGTCCGGTGGTTCGGCTGTCGAAAGGGCCCTTCAGGCCGGGACCCTGGAGCTGGAAGATTATACCAATTTCAACTATAATGCCCGACTGGTGGCCGGCATGCACGGCTTCTCCTTCATGCAGGTCCTGGAAGGGGTCATGGCCACCGATCTTTTTAAAATACGGGGGTTCCTGGGGGAGAACAAATACCGCCTGATCCGCTGCCCCTACACCGACAAAGACATCTTGACCGTGCCGGCCGCCAATCCGGACGTCTGTATTATCCATGTCCAACGGGCCGACGGGCAAGGGAACGCCCAGTATTGGGGGGCCATGGGCAGCGTAGCCGCGGCCGCTCTCTGCAGCCGTCGGATTATCGTCTCCTGTGAAGAGATCGTCGACCACGAAGTAATCCGGTCCAGTCCTCACCTGACCATCATCCCCGCCTTCCGGGTGGAGGCCGTCGTAGAAGTCCCCTGGGGGGCTCACCCGACCGAGGTGCTGGGGTATTACAACATGGACCGTCTCATGGTTGGCTTGTTTGTCACTGCCGCGGCCACGGACCAAGGGCTGAAGACCTGGATGGATGAGTGGGTCTTCGGGTGCCCCGACCGGGAGGCCTACCTCACCCATTATATCGAGACCTTCGGGAGGGAAAACCTCGATAACCTCAGGGCTAAACCTTATTTGTCAGCCCCGGCCGACTACGGGTCGGCCTTTACTTCCATCTGGGATGAAGAAGGCCGGGAACGATCCCTGGGCCTTACCCGGGAAGAGCTGGAGCAATTCCTGAAAGAGAGGGGATTGCTTTATGGGTAGGCCCTACACCCTCAACGAGCTTCTTATCATTGTCGTGGCCCGGGAAATCCGGGATTATGACCGCGTCATCCTGGGGATCGGTCTCCCTATGACGGCCGGCGCCCTGGCCAAGGCCTTGTTTGCACCCCATTGCGTGCTCATGATGGAGTCGGGAATCATCGACTTCGAACCGCTGATTCCTTTGAATCACATCGCCGACGCTCATGCCTGTCGTGGTTTTTCCTATGCTACCGATCTCTTCTCCACCTTCACCATGGCCTACCGGGGATTTGTCGATGTCTGTTTTTTAGGTGTTGGTCAAGTGGACAGGTATGGAAATATGAACACCACGGTCATCGGAGACTATTTTAAGCCCTCCTTGCGTCTGCCGGGATCAGGCGGCGCAGCGGACTTCATCTCCTACGCCAAACGAACCATTCTCACCATGCGAGGCGGGCAGTTCGTAAAGAAACTCGATTACCTGACCTCTCCCGGTTATCTTGACGGAGGAGACAGCCGGGATAAATCCGGCTTGTTTCCTCCGGGGAGCGGTCCGACGATGATGCTGTCTACCAAAGGGGTTTTCAAGTTCCACCCCGAGACCAGGGAACTTTACCTGGCTCAGGTCCACCCCGGAGTGACGGTAGAGGATGTGCGTGGGGATGTTCCCTGGGAACTCCAGGTAGCCCCGGATCTAACCGAGACGGCCCCTCCCACTGAGGAAGAAATCGCATTCATCCGGCACTTTGCCCCGGCAGAATCGGTGGGCCGGACGTTCCGTACCGAACTCAGCTTAGCCAACCTGGCTCGAAAGAGCCAACAGAAGAAAACATCCTGAAAAGAATCCTATAATGAATTTGCGTAAGCAATGGAAGGTTGTTTTAGGAAAATGGTCGGCTGACGGTCAACCTTCCGTTGATTCCTTGTTGGGGTCCACACCCATGCCGACCAGCATGATCTGCCGGAAAGACCAGACCAGTTCACGACCGTCAAGCAAGTGACCAAAAGCCGTCCACTGGAGCAGAATGCCGTCGTGAATGGCTAAAATGACGGCCGCCATGATTTCTGGTTTCAGGTCGGTACGAATAGAGCCGTCCCTCTGCGCATCATTGATCAGACGAACAATGAGATTCCGCTGCTGGTCTATGGTACTGAAAAACATCTTTACGTTCTTGTCCTCGGAAGGAGACAGCTCCAGGGAAAGATTGCGAAGGCAGTGAATAAGATCGATGTGCTCGACCGCGAAACGGGCGTTGAACTTAAATATGCGCCGAATTCGATCTATTGGGCGAGGCCCGGCCGACATGATGTCTTTTGTGAAGACATCCAGATATTCCGTTTGCAAACGTTCCACAACCGCGCCCAATAGTTCTGATTTACTTTTGTAATGCCAGTAAAGGGCTCCTTTTGATATACCCGACTCGCGGGTGACGTCCTCGATAGTTGTACCGTTAAAACCCCTGCGACCGAATAGACGTGTGGCCGACCGGAGGATCTTATCGCGGTTGTCTTTACCTTTGTTTTCGGACGGTGTTCTAGTCATGATTCTTTTCCTCAACTAACTGTTAGGAGCGTT
>JAZDOU010000491.1:0-9976 GCA_043798385.1 Pseudomonadota bacterium | reverse complement strand
GGCAGCCGGAGTTTCACCTGACTCATCTCTTCCGGGGCATTGAAGACCTCCTCCGGGGTCCCTCCCCTGACCATTTTCCCCTTGCTCAAGATATAAAGGCGGTCCAAAAACACCGGGACAAGATCGACACTGTGGGTGGCCATGACCATGGTCACTCCATTTTCTTTATTTAACCGGGTCAGAAGGTGCATCATCTTGGTTTCGCCCATGGGGTCCAGCCCGGCAGTGGGTTCATCCAATAAAAGGACTTCATGACCCATGGCCAGAAGCCCGGCGATGCAAATCCTTTTTTTCTGGCCGAAGCTCAGGTGCGGGATTGATTTCTTTTCATAGCCCTCCATGTCGACATCTTTCAGGGCCTGAATCGTCCTACTAAAAATTTCTTTTTCCGGAAAGCCCATATTAAACGGCCCGAAAGCCACATCTTCCAAGACCGTAGGGGCAAAGAGTTGATCATCTGGATTCTGGAAAATAAGGCCCATCTTGCGGTATATTTCCTTGGGAGATAATTTTTTTAATTCCTGACCGTCCAGAAAGGCCTTCCCGGAAAAATCCTTCAACAGACCATCCATGACTTTAAGCAGGGTGGTCTTCCCTGAACCGTTGGAGCCTAAAATCCCGACAAACTCTCCCTGCCGGACATTCAGGGAAATATCAGAAAGGGCTTGGGTCCCATCAGAATATGTAAAAGAATCTATTCGAATCGATAATCTTACTGCATTTTCCATACGAATCCCATGGCGATTATAATCAGAACCGAGACAACGATTTCAGAGGGTTTGAACGACTTGTGTTTTAACATGGGGATATGGCCGTCATAGCCCCTTTGAACCATAGCGGTTGTAATATTATGGCTGTGATCAAAGGCCCTGAGTATTAATGAGCCGGACAGGATGCCGAAAGATCCCAATCCGCGTCTAAGGTTTGAATAACCGAGACGATTCTTTTGGGCATTGTAAACCACCAGGGCATCTTCAAGGAGCACAAAGATATATCTGTAGGCAAACATCAAGACCTCAATAAATCCCTTGGGAACCTTGAACCAGGAAAGGCCGGCCATGAATTCCGTAAAGGGGGTGGAAAATCCCAGTACGGCAGTGACCGACACAGCGCCCAAGATTCTACAGGCTATCATTAACCCTTCCATAAGTCCGTCTTGGTATCCATAAATCTTGATGCCTAGGATATCGGCAGAAAAAAGAAGGTCTTTCCCTGAAAAAAAGACTTTCAAGAGGAGTATTATGATGGCAATGAAGATGGGTTCTGAAAATCTCAAAAAAAAGAGCCTTAACGGTATCTTCATAATAATGCAGCAAACAAGGCCGATCAAGGTTATGAGCACTGGGAGGGTAAACCCTTTATAACTCAGGACCATTATAAGGATAGTCAGGGCTACAAGGAGTTTTATCCTGGCATCAATCTTTGAAAGAATATGACCTTTTTTAAAATGTTCTGAAAATAATTCCATTTAAGCATCCCTGGTGTTTGGAACAGGGAGGACCAGGTTATTTGGGGATAGCCTGGTCCTCCCCGTAAGATCAGCCTGTTATAACTTCTTTCGATCCGGGAATTTTAGACTCTTTCTCGACCATAAGTATTCTCCAGTAATATCCGGCGGCAAATCCACCTGCTGCCCCGGCAAGGAGAAAAACAAAGAGGAGGAGGTCTCCCTGGTCTGTGTTTATCAGGGGCTCTCTTGCTTCCCTGCCATACTCTTTGGCCACTTTCTTAACCACAGACTCATCAATACCGGCCCATTTCTCACCCCCAAGAGCAAAAGAGTGAAGGCAAAAAACACCCCATAGCACTATCACAAATAGAACCAGCAAGTTCTTCAGGAACTTTCCAGCTTTAAAGCTCCGGATTCCGAACTCCGAACTCCAAGCTCTAAACTCCATACTTTTATTACCGCACTTCATATTCCCACCTCCTCCGGTTTTAAAACGCGCATTTTTACCAGAAGGTCAGGACGCTTTTTATAAAACAGGGTTACCATGCCTGCCGTTATCGCTCCCTCAAGGATTCCGAGGGGAAGTTGGGTCGGTATAAAGGCGATGAGTATTTTTGAAAATAAGGGCATGAATGGTGAATCGCCTCTTATCCCGGCTGCCAGCTCAACAGAGGTGGTCAGGTATGTTGCCCAATCCGCAAGCAATCCCGCCAGAAAGCCTGAAAGGGATAGATTCATCCTCATTGAGCGCAATACCATGAAGGTACCATATCCGGCAAAAGAGCCCATCACGCCCATGGATATAATGTCCGCGCCCCAGGTGCTCAAACCGCCGTGAGCCAGGAAAAGGGCCTGGATAAGAAGTGCCGCTGCGGTAATCAGTATGCTGATAAAGGGGCCGAGGAGTATCCCTGACATCCCTGTCCCGCACGGATGGGAGCACGTGCCGGCAGTCGGCACAGGTATGGGCATACAGGAGATGATAAAGACCACCGCGGCCATAAGTCCGACGAGTGGTTTAAATGAAAGGTCTTTACTGGAAAGCTTCTTTAACCTATGCAATCCGACAGCGACAAACGGGGCGGCAACAACAAACCACAATGCTGCCCAATTCCAAGGCAATATCCCTTCTGAGATATGCATGGCATAGGCATTGCCGGCAAATAAAAAGCAACCAAACAACACAAAAATAAAACCTCGAATTTTTATATTATGCCTTTTCATGTTTGCCTCCTAAAACCTGTAGGTCAGGCCTACAAGCAGCGTTATATCCTTCTCGGCCTTATTGAGTCCGGCTTTTAGGCCCAAATCGACATCCAACTGTTCAATAATAGAATAGATAAAACCTCCGAGAAGGAAGGCCGGATGGGTTGTAGATTCCTCTTCAGGATTTCTTTCAATACCGATATTTGCCACGGCTTTAAGGCCTTTAATAATCTCAATCTCTCCGGCCAGGGAGGCATGCCATAGGTCTTTTCTTTCATCGATTTGGTTTTCATTTCTTTTATATCCAAGATTTAAATGAAAGGCCCATGGCCTTATTTCCTTTGTGGTGATAAAAAGCAGGCTATACGTTATCCTCCCGGTGCCCAGTCTCCTTTGATCGTCACCGGTAGGAAGGGTAAAGCCTGGCTTTAACGCAAAACGAAGGCCGTCTTTTTCATAGAAGCGCCATTTTAAATCAATGGATAGATCAGAGATTCCATCCTCTCTTGTTATGGTTGCTGAATCTTTTGTTTTTATATACTGATAGGGAATGCCGAGAATCACATCAATATTGTCTATTATCCCGTAGGTTAGTGCGGTTGTAATCTGGATCGTATCCTCTGTGACTCCTCTTTCATTTTCATACCCATAGGCCCCATTTAATTCAAGCTGGAATTTTCCCTTACCCTGTGTGCCGGTGTCGTCTGTAATAAGGGGATGGGCTGCTAAGGCCGTCCCTGACCACAAAAAGACAACAACCATGGTAATGATTCTTTTAGTCATATCTTTCTCCTTCGTTCGAGGTTTTGGGAATAAGAGGTATTCCGGCTTCGGGCCACCTAATCACCCTCCTTCCCATCATGGCATCACTCATGACAGTGGATTGGATTGGGCTTTCGTTCCCTTCACGGCTGCGGGACAGCAGGGGATTTTCACCCCTTTCCGCTTCTTCATTCCCGGATTTACGTCCTAATTTCTACAAACTCTCCTTCTAAACTATCACAGCACCTCCTTTCGTCATCTTCGGCAAACCCATGCCATTCTTCCTGTATCCCTAACCGTGGGGCTTTCTTTTGTATTTGGCGGCCTCCTCCGGGGTCATAGGCACAAATTCATACTGCCCTTGGGGGATCGGAAATTTTTCTTCGGGCGGTAAAATAATATCCCTTACATCTTTTTCGTGCTGAGATTTTTGGATACAGCTATGGACCAGATCTACCAGCAACTCATCATAACCCAGTCCTTTTCCGAGGACCAGCTCCACCTGGGGATATTTCTGTCCTTCCTGTTGCATCATCTTCGGGATGTCCAAGAGAAGATGCAGGCCCATATGGAGGAAATACGGAATAACCAATACCTTGGCCGCCCCCATGGAGACGCAGTATTCAAAAACCTTGGGAAAATGGGGTCCCAGTCTGGACATAAAACAAATTTTCACCATGGCATAACCATGTTTTTCCTTGAGACGCTCGGCTGTCTTCTTCATATTCCTGGCCGCATCAGGCACACGACTCCCATGACCCAGGAGGATGATGGCTTCTTTTTTGGTATTGGAGGCGTTGGTTTTTTTCGATGGTTTTTTGTTGGACATTAAAATTATTTCTCCTCCCTTACTGGTTACTCGTTGCTCGATGCTCGTTTCAACAAGCAACCAACAACAAGGATCCAGCAATTAAGTGCTCATGGCCAAAACACAAAGGGCATGGACAACGCTGACCGCCAAGGGACTCCCGCCGCGACGTCCTTCCAGGGTGATGTAAGGGATATCCAGGGACATCAGTTCTTCCTTGCTCTCAACGACATGGACAAAACCCACCGGCATGGCGATGACCAGGGCCGGCCTCACCTGCTCCTCGATAATCATCCGGTTCAATTCCAGTAAGGCCAGCGGGGCATTGCCGAAGACGGCGATGGCTCCCTCCAAAAAGGGTCTGGCCTTACGAATACCGAAAATGGACCGGGGCCAGCCCGACTGGCGGGATTGTTGAATGACCTCTTCATGGGCCACATAACAATGGACCCTCTCTTCTGAATAAGAGGCCCAGACCTGCCGGAGCCGGGCCAAGGATAGACCGGAGCGGATCATATTCGAGTCGCAGTAAATAAAACTTCCCCTTTTCAAGGCGGCTATTGCCGCCGGGATGGCTCCGGGACTAAATCGGACCCCATAGATTAGGGTCAAATCGGCGCTGGTATGAATCATCCTGCGGACCACCTGCCATTCCTCAGGACCAAAGGGAGGTTCAGGAATTTCCTGGTCGATGATGGACAAGGAAAGGGCCTCAATCTCCTCGCCTGTTATGGGGGCCTCATAGAAATGACGAATCAAAGATGGGGCCGTCTTCCGGCCATTAATCGATGGGGATTGCTTTTTGGGGGTCATGATCTCGCGCTCAATTGATTGATGAAGGATTCCACAACGGTCGGTCGTCCGGCCCAGTGCAGGTGCACATAACTGGCCAAGAGGTTGCCCTTCTGAAATCCTTCTTGAAAAATGTTTTCCGATCGACGGCGCCGGACGTGGTATACGGCCTGCCACTCCCGTTCATCGCAGGGATCGGCCATCAACTCCGAATAATGAAATTCATGGCCCCGTAAAACCGTTCCTTCGGGGCCGAACAGGGAATCTTCCTTTAAAGTGACCTCCACATAACCGAGGGTTTTTAAGCGGCTCCGCATCTTGGTCCAGACCGGTATTAAACCCACCAGAGGCTTTCGCCCGTCCTCCAGGGTCTTGATCCCCTGGGATAGATACATCAAGCCCCCGCACTCGCCGTAAATCGACCGGCCCGAGGCGGCCAGGGCACGTATGTCATTCATGAGGTCCTGGTTTTCAGACAGGACTTTCGCATATTCTTCCGGATAGCCGCCTCCGAAATAAAGGCCGTCTAACCCTTGGGGCAACCGGCAATCCCTCAGGGGCGAAAAAGGGATCAACTCCGCCCCATGGACTTCCAATTGATGCAAGTTGTCCGGGTAGTAAAAATGAAAGGCCTCATCCCAGGCATATCCCAGATGAACTTTTTTATTGGAGGGTTCTGCAAAGGGAACCACTTCCGAAAAGATCCGGACCGGTCTTTTTCGGGCCTTTTCAATCAAGAGCTCGATGGAAACCTGTTTTTCAAAAACCGAGGCCAAATGGTCCAGGACCGAAGGGGGCAGAGTATGGGCATCGGCGGTGACCAGTCCCAGATGACGGCTGGGTAAAGTGGGCAGCGCCCCTTTGGGGATAGCCCCTAACAGGGGGGGCAAGTCAGCGCCTTCCAAGGAGGCTTTCAGCCAATCTCCATGCCGATCGGACCCGCATTGGTTGGCAATAACCCCTTCGATCCTCACCCCGGATTCAAATTGAGCGAACCCTTTAACCAAGGGGGCCAGGCTCCTGGCCTGACCATGGGCGTTGACGATCAAAAAGACCGGGGCCTCCAACCAGCGGGCGATCTCAGCCGTGCTCCCTTCGGAAGATTTCGGATCGGCCCCATCAAAGAGACCCATGACCCCTTCGATGACCGCTATATCCGCATCCTGGGTAACCCGCCGAAAAAGTGCTTCCACATAGTCCTGGCTGCTCATCCAGCCGTCCAGGTTATAACAGGGCCTCCCCGAGGCCTGGCTCAAATAAGAGGGATCCAGGAAATCCGGCCCCACCTTGAAGGTCTGGACCTCCAAGCCCCTTTTGCGCAGGGCCGTTATCAGGGCCAGGGTCATAGAGGTCTTTCCTACCCCGCTGCTGGTCCCGGCAATAACCATCCTGGGCAAAAGGGTTCTCAATATTCTATCCCCGGTTGGGCCTTAAGCCCCTGTTGAAATCCATGTTTAAGACAATTCATTTGGGTAACCGTGTCGGCTTGATCCATAAGCCGATCACTCATCCCCCTTCCGGTCATCACCAAATGGGTTTTTTCATGTCTCTGTCGGATAACTTCCAAAACCCGGTCTTCCGACAGAACCCCCTTGGATATGGCCGTGCCTATTTCATCGAGTACGACCAGGTCATATCGGCCTGATTTAAGAATCTCCCAGGCCACATCCAGAGATTTTTCAGCGGCCTCCTGATGCAGTCTAAAGGTCGGAGACTTAGGACCCGGTAGAAATCCCACCCCCCCGATCATCATCTCTACCCCCGGAAGAGGAATGAGACCGAGCTGTTCCCCGGTGAACCGCTGGGATTTTAAAAATTGCAGGATGAAGATCCTCTGGCCGTGACCGCTGGCCCGAAGGGCCAGACCCAGGGCGGCCGTGGTCTTTCCTTTGCCATCCCCGGTGAATATCAAAAAACGTCCTGGTTTATTACTCTTTTTTGAATGCCCCGGCGAATGGGTGTCTTTTGAAGCCATTCTATTTTAGACCCAGCAGACGATAAAGTTCATTCATATTGAACCTGTTTCGGACAATCCCGGCCAGCCGATCCAAGGCCGGCTCCAGATCGTAGCAGGCTACCATTCGGCCCTTGGCGGACAAGCCCCGGCGCTCCCGAAGCCGATCGATAAACCAGCGGCGAAATGGATCGGCATCAAAGAGGCCGTGCAAATAAGTCCCCCAAATCCGGTGGTCGGGTGATTCCAGCCCGATCATCTCTCCATCGGCCCGTCGGATGATCGGGTTAAGACCGTTGCCTTCGGTCAGGCCATGGTGGATCTCATAGCCGAACAAGGCCAGACCGGAGGTTAAATGGGTGGCCGCAACGCGGGTCAGGGTCTTTTCTCTGGCCATGATGGTTTTAATCGGCATCAATCCAAGGCCGGAAAGACTTTGTCCCTCCGATTCAATCCTGTGCGGGTCGGCGACTTCCTGTCCCAAAATCTGGAAGCCGCCGCAGACACCGATGATCTCGGTCCGGCCTTCCTCCGCCAGTTCCACGATCTTACGGTCCAATCCACCTTTCCGCAAAAACAACAAATCCCCCAAGGTGTTTTTGCTGCCCGGCAGGATCAGGGCATCCGGATGACCCAGGTCTTCGGCCGAACGAATGATCCTTAAATGCACGTCCGGTTCAATCCGGAACGGATCGAAATCAGTGAAATTAGAGATATGTGGCAGGTCGATAACGGCGACCTCAACCCCTTTTTCTTTGGATGCCCGGGTGTCAAAGAGGCCATCTTTAAAGCTGACGGAATCCTCTTCCGGTAAACCCAGTTCCGGGATGTGAGGGACCACCCCCCAAACCGGCCGATCGGACCAATGTCGGATAAATTGAATGGCCGGATCGAGCAAAGAGGCCTCCCCACGAAAACGATTGATGACAAAACCGGCCAACAGCCTTCGTTCCCACGGGGCCAGGATCTCCCAAGTGCCTAAAAAAGAGGCGAAGACCCCGCCCCGGTCGATATCCCCTACCAGCAGCACCGGGGACTGGGCATATTCGGCCATCCTCATATTGACGATATCATGGTGTTTTAAATTGACCTCGGCCGGACTGCCGGCCCCTTCCAAAACAACAACCTCATATTCCCGGGCCAGATCGTCGTAAGCCTCTTGGGCCTTAAGAAAGGCCTGGGGTTTATATCGGACATATTGAGCCACATCCATATTGCCCACCGGTATTCCCAAAACGATCACCTGGGATCCCGTGTCTTTATTGGGTTTAAGCAGGATGGGGTTCATGCGCACATCGGGCTCCAAACGGCAGGCCTGGGCCTGGACCACCTGGGCCCGTCCCATTTCACCACCCTGCCGGGTGACAAAAGAATTCAAGGACATATTTTGGGATTTAAAAGGGGCCACCCGATAGCCGTCCTGAAGCATAATTCGGCACAACGCAGCGGTCAGAATACTTTTCCCGGCATTGGAACTGGTCCCCTGAAACATGAGGGCCGGAGTTTTCCTTTCGACCTTATGGGCTTTCGGTTTGCCGAGCAGGGTTTGAGAAAGGGCCCGACAGAGTCGTTCATTTTCTTCGGAAGTCCTGACGGCTACCCGAAAAAAGCGGTTGTCCAATCCCTCAAAGTTTTCACAAACCCGCACGGCCATCCCGCGGGCAAGTAATTTCGAGGCCAATCGAGGAGCGGTTAAATTTTTAAGATTGATTCGAAGGAGCAGAAAATTGGACTCTCCCGGATAGACCTTTAGCCCTGAGAGGCCCTGGAGATTCAGCCGAAGCTCCTCCCGCAATTTTTTTACCAAGGCCCTGGTCTGCTCCGCGTAGGTCTGGTCGTTTAAAGCCGCCTGGCCCACCTTTTGGGCCAGGGTATTGACCGACCAGGGCGGCAATAAGCGGCGCACCTTTCGGGCAATTTCAGGATCAGCCAAGGCCCAACCAAGCCTTAAACCGGGGATGGCAAAAAACTTGGTAAACGATCTGAGGACAATCACATTAGAGGGACGATCTCTGGTCAAGCTGTCCAGACCCTCGATGAAATCGGCAAAGGCCTCATCGATGAGGAACAACCTGGAGGGATGCCTTCGGGCCATTGTCCGCAAGGCCTCGGCCTCAACGCTCAGGCCGGTGGGATTATTGGGTTGCCCCAGGATCATGAGGTCATAATCCGTCAGTTTATCTTCCAAGAGGGTCAAAACCGGACGAAATTCCTGGCTCTCTTTTAAAAAAAACCTTTCCACGGTCATCCCGGTTTGTTCCGCAGCCCGAATATAGTCTAAGTAGGAGGGGACCGGGATCAAGACCCTGGACAGACCCAAGGCCCGAGGGACTTGATAAATCAATTCCGAAGACCCATTCCCTACCAGGATTTCTTCTTTTCCGACTTTATAATGAGCAGCAAGGGCCTCTATGAGTTGAGAACAGGTCGGGTCAGGATAATGGACCAGCGAATCCATATTCGCATTGATCAAGGGACGAAGCCATTCCGGCGGCCCCAGGGGATTTATATTGGCCGAAAAATCCAGCAGGTCTTTCGGGTCAAGCCCGGCCGAATCGGCTAATTGCCTTATGTTTCCTCCATGACTATTATGCATTGCTTATGACCATTTTATTTATCCCTATTTCTTAGGGTAGATGATGGGTTCCCCTTTTTAATATCTTTGGATAGCATGGATCAAGGGATTTAAAGGTCTCCGGTTTATTCCAGTCGGAAGGTGACCGGTATCCGAACCCACATCTCGGTGGGCTGACCGTCCTTTTGGCCGGGATAAAATTTCCACTCTTTCACCCCTTTGAGGGCCGATTGGTCCAGGATGGAAAACCCGGAAGACTGTTCAATCTCAAGTGAACCCACTGAACCATTTTTCAGGATCAAAACCTTGAGCCGCGCTGTCCCCTGCCAGCCCTGCTCCCGGGCCGTGGCCGGATAATAGGGTCTTCGATTCAGATTGTATCTCGGAGTGGCCATACTGGATCCCAAAGCGGCTCCTTTGGATGAAGAT
>JAZDOU010000462.1:0-7693 GCA_043798385.1 Pseudomonadota bacterium | reverse complement strand
AAGGGTTATGTCGGACATGAACGGCAGACCCTGGAGGCGGTAGTCCAGGCCCGGCAGCAGGCCATCCACTTTTCCGGCGGCCTGGAGGAAAGGGCCAAGGTCGAAAACATCCTGACTTCCGCCCTGCATGACCTCTTTGCCGTAGCGGAGGCCTATCCGGATCTGAAGGCCAACCAGAACTTTCTGGCCTTGCAGGAAGAACTGAGCAGCACGGAAAACAAGATCGGTTTCGCCCGTCAATATTACAACGATGCCGCCAGGCGTTATAAAAATCAGGTCGAGATGTTCCCGGGCAACCTGGTTGCCAATCGTTTCGGATTTCTGGCCGAGCCCTTCTTTCAGGTCGAGGCCGACAGCGAGCGTCTGACCCCTCAGGTAAAATTTTAGAGAGAAATTCACCCTGAAGATCGGTGTCACGGAGGCAGGGTAACCGAATGGTCACAAAAGAAAGGGGTTTCTATGATAGAGACACTGCATAACATCGGCTGGTCAATTGCTTTTTCAGTTATCGGAGGTTTGATCGGGATGGCGCTGGTGATTTCGTCTTCTTTAGCCCTCCCGACCCTCATAAATCGAATGACCCCCAATATCGACGAACAAAAGGAGATTACCCGCGGAAACACAGCCGTAGGGGAATACTACGGCCGGGTGGTCGGCTCAGCTATTCTGGGAATAAGTATTGTGGTGGCAGCGGCGGTGTTGGGCGGGATTATCGCTGCCTTGCATTAAACGATTGAGCGATTGGGGGATGGAGACAACGGGGCGGCGAGATGAGGAGAGGCCTTCTCCCCGGTTGGCTGAATCCCTTAAGCCCGAACTCTTTGATTTCCACCGTGTGGAGTATAATCAGGGACCTGTTTGGGGATTCGAATGGTGTCTATGAAACGGCTTGTCGGATTGGCAGGGTTGCTCCTCCTTTTACTCTGTCCGGTTCTTTCCTGGGCGCGGGGCGGCGGAGGATGCCTGGAGGAAGGTACTCTGGTTCGGACCTTGAAAGGTTCGGTAGCCATTGAAAAGCTTAAGGCGGGCGACCTGATTTGGAGTGTTGTCCGGGGGAGACTCCAGAAAGCCGAGGTTCAGGCGGTCAGGCAGGTACAGCCCGAAGAGTACTTAGAGATAACTGCCGGGGGAGCCCGCTTGAGGGTTACTCCCGAACATCCGCTAATGGTTGCCCCGGGAGAGTATCACCTGACAGGGGAATTTCTTGTGGGAGATACGGTTTTCCTGGCCCGACAAGAAAAGATCCTGGACGTTCCGGTCTATTCCATCCGGAGCCTGCCGGCTAAGCTGCCGGCCTACAACCTTCTGGTCAGCCCGGGGGGGACCTTTATTGCCGGCGATTTTATCCTCCACAATAAGGGCTGTTTTTTGCCGGATAGCCCGATCCTGATGGCCGACGGTCGGCAAACGAACATCAGTGCCCTTAAGCCCGGTGACTCGCTCTGGTCTTTTAAACCCGATGGGCACCTGGTCCCCACCAAGGTCCGGTCCATCATTCGCCACGAAGTCGACCGATATGTCCGGATGAAGACTGACCGAGCCCTCTTACAGGTAACCCCTGACCATCCTTTTTATGTCGGCCAGGGAAAATTTAAGACGCTGGAGGCCCTTAAAGAAGGCGATCGGGTTATGGCCTTTGATGGACAATGGCTGGCTGAACAGCGGATCATCTCCCTGGAGACCGTTCGTAAACGGACCCAGGTTTTTAACCTCCAGACGGATCTACCCAACACCTTTTTCGCTAACGGCCTGGCCGTTCATAATAAGGGCGGAGGATGCTTTCCGGCCGGGACCGGTATTGCCACGCCGACGGGGCGGAAGGCCATTGAACGGTTGGCCGCCGGGGATGAAGTCCTGGCCGTTGACGGGAAGGGACGGACCGGTTCAACCCTGGTAAAAACCATCCTGGTGGGTAAAAGTCCTCTATTGAAGCTTGAGACCCGGGACGGATGGCTCTTGGCTACCAGGGACCACCCAATAGGCTTGGGAGGAGGACGTTTTCGGCCGGCCGGGGATCTTAATGTCGGGGATGACATCATCCGCTGGGAAAAAGGCCGCTTAATAGCCGGGAAGATTCGCGGGGTTGATCAACGGGCCGGTGAAGGTCTGGTCTTCAATCTGGAGGTGGAGGCACCGCATACCTTTATCGCCGAGGGCATTGTGGTCCATAATAAGGGCGGGGGAAGCTTCAGGAGCTCGCGCTCCGGTTCGTCTTCCGGGAGGAGAAGTGGAAATACCTCCCGGGAGGACGTTGTCCTTTCTTTGATCTTTCTAATCCTATTTTTTGTACTCTTCCTGATAATAGTCATGGCTATCACTTCAGCCTTTTCCAGGAAAAAGAAAAGCGAAAATCTCGATTTTGTTTATAGTCCCAGCCAAATCACCCCCAAGGCGGAAAAGACCGGAAAGTTATTGGCCTTTATCAGTCGGCAGGATCCGTCCCTGGCCCCGGAAGGGCTGAGGAAGTTGGCCGGGGAGACCTTCCAGAAGTTGCAGGAATGCTGGGGCAAGCGGGAATATGATCCGATGAAGTCTCTCCTGATGACGGACCTGTTTGTTCAGCACACGGCCCAGCTCCAGGGACTGAGTCGCAACCACGAGATCAATCGTATCGACAACCTCAAAATAGAACAAATCGATCTGGTGAATGTGCGCTATACCGAGAAGGCCCATCAAAGAGAATTCACCGCCTTGATCACCGCCTCAGCCCGGGATTACTACCAGGACGACCGGACCGGAAAATTCCTCCGGGGGGATAAGGCCCCGGCCCGGTTTCAGGAGTTCTGGACCTTTCAGTTGGTGAATAACCGCTGGCTGCTCCGCGAGATCGAGCAGGCGGGAGAATCCGATCTGCTCAAGGAAGAGAACTTCGCGGAGATGCTGACCGAAGATACTCTGCTGAGCATCTACGGAGAAAAGGCCGCCTCGAAGGCGGGGGCCGGACCCTGGCTGGAAAAAGAGGTCGAAGTGAAGGCGACCCGGATCGACCGGTTGTTGAATTTCCTTTCCCAGACCGATAAACTCTGGAATCGGAACCGGATGCTCGAACGGGCCCGTCAGGTTTTCCTGGAAGTGTATCTGGCTCGGGAAGCCGGAGACCCGGACCGGATTCCGGCAGCGAATTTGTTTCCCGGGATTGATGAAGATCTGAAAATTCAACTCGGCCGTTGGAAAGAGGAGGATCTCACCGGAGAATACCGTAATCTCTGTATACGGAAAGCAGAGCTGCTCCTGGTCCGCAACTTTTCGGATAATACCCGAGATGAGTTCACGGTGCGGATCAGCGCCCATGCCCAGAAGATTATCCGGAAAGGGGAAAAGATCATGAGCGCCCAGGAATTTGTCTCCCCTTTCGAGGAATACTGGACCTTCGGCCGGTTGGATGGACAATGGAAACTGAAGGAGATCCTGCCGCCGGGCCGGGGGGAAAAAGTGGTGACGGTAGAGAACGTCGACGAGGAAAGCACCCCCGATCAACTCCAATGGTATTACCGACAGCTCCGCGCCAACTGAGGGACGCTTCCAAGTCGGAAATATACCAAGCGCTATGGCCTAAGGCGGCGTTGTAATCTGTAACCGGTGTAAAATGAAGTTGGATCTGGATTAGTGTCCATCCGGAAACGGTCTTTTTTCGCCCTGGCGGTGTCAATCTGCCGGCTGTCTTGTGCGGCGTACCCATTGTACGCCTCCGCGCCACCCCTTGATTTCCTTGCCAGGACAAAAAAATCCTCGTTTCCGAATTGGAAACTTGATTAGTATTTTGGAAAGAGGGAGACATGTCTCAAAAGAATCACATCCCCCTGGGAGTAGGCTTTTATCCGGATTGGTGGGCTAAACAGTATGGCATTTCTTTTGACCGCAACTATTATTTTGATCCGGAAATCCGGATCGAGGCCAGGATGGAAATGGACCGCCGGCTTTTTGATCGTTTCGGAGAGGTAGGTTTAGGGGATCCCCATCCCAAGCCCAAACCGCTGATTACTTTCGGCATGGTCATGCTCCCGGCAATCTTCGGCTGTGAGATTGTTTTTGAAAAAGAGGCCCTGCCCTGGGCCGTACCCCTGAACCTGTCTGAAGAGCGGATAAAAAGGTTAGAAGTTCCCGATCTCCTCCAGGCCTATCCCATGACCGAGATGATCAGGCAGATCGATTATCTCAAGGACAAATACGGCCGGGTGGTCGGAGATATCAATACCACCGGGGTTCAGAACCTGGCCCTCAAGATCCGCGGTGAACAATTGTATTTTGATTACTTCGAGAATCCCGAATTCTGCCATCATTTGCTCAAAATCTGTACGGCCTCAATCATACAGCTTTTCCAGATTATCTATAAAATAACCGGCAGCGGGGCCATGGACGTCACCCCCATGTGCGATCCCAGGCTTTTTGTCCTGCCCAATTGTACGGTGGAACAGGTTTCTCTGCCGACCTATGAAACCTTTAATCTGCCTTATGATAATCAAGTGGCCGAGGCCTGTCATCCCTTGGGTATTCATCACTGCGGTTCTGTGGACCAGGCCCTGCCTGGTTATGCCAAGGTGCGTCATCTGGAGTTTTTGGAGATCGGCTTTGGTTCTGATGTGAGGCGGACCCGTCAGGTCCTGGGACCCCGGGTGGCGATTAATGCCCGTATCAGCCCGGTCTTGATGAAAAACGGGTCCTCGGAAGAGGTGGCCGCCGAGGTGCGCAGCCTGATCGATCAAGGAGGTCCCTTGGAGAATTACTCCATTGATACGGTTGGATTGACCTATGGAACGCCGGATGAAAATGTCAAGGCCGCTCGAAGAACGGCCGCTGAATACGGGGTCATTCAGGACCCCTCTTCGGCCGTGGTCTTTTCCTTTCCGGCCTCCGCCCCGGGGAAAGGTGAAAGGCCCCTTGAAACCATCGTCAAAAGCCCCACTAAAACCGTGCTGATCGGTCCGGCCCATCCCTTAGTGATAATCGGGGAGCGCCTCAACCCCACGGGGCGGAAAAAACTGGCCCTGGCCCTGGAAGCCGGGGATCTGAAACACCTCCAAAAAGAGGCCCGAAAACAGGTCCGGGCCGGTGCCCGAATCCTGGATGTGAACGTTGGTCTTTCAGGAGTGGATGAACCCCAATTATTAAAAGAGGCCATCCTGGCCATTCAGGAAGCAACCGATTGCCCCCTGTGTCTGGATTCAGCCCTGCCCAGGGCCCTGGAAGCAGGGTTGAGCTGTTATAAGGGAAAGGCCCTGGTCAACTCCGTTAATGGAGAAAAAAAGAAACTGGAGCGCATTCTGCCCCTGGTCAGGGCCTTTGGGGCGGCCGTTATCGGACTGACCATGGATGATGAGGGTATTCCCCGGGAGGCCGAGAAACGCCTCGTGATCGCCCGAGGGATCCTGGAAGCGGCTCAGAAGGAAGGTATTCCCAGGCAGGATGTGATTATCGACCCCCTGGCTATGGCCGTCAGTGCCGACCATCGGGCCGGTCTGGAAACCCTGCGGGCCTTGCAATGGATCAGAGATGAGTTGGCGGTCAATCAGACCCTGGGGCTCTCCAATATCTCCTTCGGACTTCCGGGGCGTTCCTCTATCAATGCCCTGTATCTGGCCATGGCTGTTTTAAGCGGCCTGACCTGCCCGATTGCCGATCCGACCGATAAGGAAATTAAAAAAGTTTTATTAGAGACCGACCTCTTGTTGGGTAGGGATGAATTTTGCCAAAACTATCTGGCGGTCTTCGGGAGAAAGGATCGAAAAAAAGGAAAGGACCAAACCACCCTCAAAAAACAACCACCAGGGGATCTTGAGGTCCTTAAAGACGCCATCATCAACGGTCAAAGGAAAATCGCCCTTGATCTGACCCAAAAGGCCTTGAATAGAGGGGATGATCCCCAGGGTTTAATCAATCGGGTTCTCATTCCGGCCCTGACCGTGGTGGGTGAACAATTCGAGAAGCGAAAAATATTTGTGCCGGAGATGATGATTGCCGCCAAGAGCATGCAGGCCTGTCTGGAATTAATCCGGCCTGTGCTCAAAAATGAAAGTCAGGAGACCTTGGGCACCGTGGTTCTGGGAACGGTGTTCGGAGACCTTCACGACATCGGGAAAAATTTGACCAAGCTCCTTTTGGAAAGCTCCGGGTTCAGGGTCATTGACCTGGGAGTGAATGTCCCGCCCGATCACTTTGTGGAAGCGGCCCGGGTCCATAAGGCCCGGGTCGTCGGTCTCTCTTCTCTCTTAACAACCGGAGACCCCTATGTCAAAGAGACCGTCAGGGTGATCCAAAAAAACCATCTGTCCGAAGCCGTTCAAGTCATTTGCGGCGGAGCGGCCCTGACCCTGAAATTTGTCATGGAAACCTGTGGCGCTCAGGCCTATGCCAAAGACGCCGCCGACGGGGTGCGGAAAATAAAAACCCTTTTGGGGATTTCCTGAATTATTTCATCCTTTGGGACCTATTGCTGGAAAGATTGGATTGTCTGTGATGCTTAAGGACGCATGGATTTTGAAAACCAAATGAAGCAATTTGACGAACCAATAGGGTTTAAGCATGATAAGAGGTATGATTTTTCTCCTTGACCCCCTATTTGTCTTATTTTATACTTTTCCAGCAAAAAAGATTTTTAATCAAAAGGGTATGAAATATGGAAAAAAGTAGTTCCGATTTGATAAATGAAGATCGCGTTCTACAGGTAATGGTGGACCGTTTGATAGCGGCCTTTCAACCTGACCGGATTTATCTTTTTGGATCGAAAGCCCGAGAAGATTCAAATGCAGACAGTGATTATGACTTGATGGTCGTCGTCTCGGACGATGCTTCATCCGAAAAACGGCGAAGCCGCTTAGCTTACCAGGTTCTTCGAGGAACTCGGGCGGCCGCTGACGTCTTGGTCTGGACCAAAACAGCTTTTGATAAACGCCTTCATATTCCATCCTCATTGCCTGCCATAATAGAACGGGAAGGGAAGCTGCTTTATGCCGCATGATCCGATATTAGTCCAAGAGACCAAGGGGTGGCTAAAGAAAGCAGCCATCGATATCAGATCAGCCGAACATGCCTTAATTGCTATTCCTCCAATCTTGAGTGATGTCGTTTATCATTCCCAGCAGGCAACCGAAAAGGCTCTAAAGGCTTTTCTCGTTTGGAACAATATTCTTTTTAGAAAGACACATAGTATTGAGGAAATTGGCGAGCAATGTCTCGAAGTTGATTCAACCCTCAAACCTTTGATTGATCAAGGAACTCCCCTTACCCAATATGCCTGGGAATTTCGATATCCGGGGGATGTAGAGGAACCGGGTCAAGAGGAGTCGGAAGAAGCCCTCCAAGTGGCCAAAACAATTTATCACGATATTCTTAAGCGTTTGCCAGTGAATGCCCGCCCTGATTAGACCCAAAGCAGGCGTTTCGGACTGAAGAGCATGTAAAAAGCTGGAGCGAACTTTAAAGAATTCTGTGAGATATTGGGACAAGACATTTAATAAACGGCTGGTGCTGATTTCCTGCGTTTTCAATACAGACTTGACCAGATCAAGAAGATGGGAATAAACAAACCCGGAAACTCAGAGTTGATCCTCTTTATTTTTTGGGAATGTCCCAAAGTTACGTGCTAAGAGGCATCTGGGGGTATTGATTTTGAGGATTGTCCAAAGGGGAGTCCATCGCCCGAACCCGGCCCTGATTTCTAAGTTAGTCTGAAGCCAGGAATTCATCCCAGAGAGAA
>JAZDOU010000430.1:0-3521 GCA_043798385.1 Pseudomonadota bacterium | reverse complement strand
AAATGGAGGCGGCAACCGGACTCGAACCGGTGAATAACGGTTTTGCAGACCGCTGCCTTAGCCACTTGGCTATGCCGCCTTATTGATGAGACCGATTTCTTTGGAGCGGGAAACGGGATTTGAACCCGCGACTTCAACCTTGGCAAGGTTGCACTCTACCACTGAGTTATTCCCGCTTAACAGTTAAAAATAATCGAACCGGCGTCCTTTGTCAATTGAAAAAGTTTTTTATTTTCCCTTAATAGATGATCTCGCAAAAAGTAAATTTGCCGGCCCAGACGTTCCGGGGTCTGAATTTCAATGGTTGTCCATCTTCAACTCTGAGGTTCTTTGCCGGGCCAAATTTTTAATTTTAGTCTATAGCAGGCCTATAAATAAGCCTGAAACCGGCTTTTGTGAATGCCCTGCTGGAGTCAAGTTAGTCATTGGGCCGGGATAGGGCGATAAGTTGCCTTTTGGACAACCATTGAAATTCAGACCCCGGAACGTCTTTTGAATGAACTCTGACTTTTTGCGAGTCCGTCTTAATAAACCCAGCGCACCTTGAGCCAGGAGAAAAGGAAAAAAAGGCAACCGATCAAAATAGTGGTCGCCCCGACCGGGGTGTTCAAATAAAAAGAGGCCAGGATACCGGAAATCCCGGCCGTCAAAGCACAAAGGATGGCCAGCCAAAATAAACCGGCCATCCCTCCGGCCAAATTTCGAGCCGTGGCGGCCGGCACGACCAACATGGCCGTAACCAAAAAGAGCCCTATGGCACGGATGCTTAAGGTGACCACCAGGGCCAAAAGAAGAGAAAATCCGTATTCCAGGGCCCCCACGGAAATCCCTCGGGAAGCGGCCAGGTGGTTGTTGAGGCTTATCAATAACAAGCGATTGAACAACAGCCCCATAACGATGAACACCAGGCTCCCGATCACCAGCAACAGGACCAGTTCCCCATCGCTGATCGCCAGGACGGTCCCGTAAAGATAGGCCTCCAGATTTCGGGTTTCCTTTTGGGCATAAAGAATCGTGATGCCTAAGGCCACGGTAGCCGAGAGGATAACACTGATCACCGTATCGGAAGATAGATCCGACCAGCCCTTCACCAGGGTGATACTGAGCCCCGCCAGGATCCCGAAACCAATTAAGGTGAAGAGGGGATCTACTCCACAGAGGATCCCCAGGGCCACCCCGGCGAAGGTGGAATGACTGATGGCATCTGAGAAGAAGGCCATGCGAAAATTAACGACATGGACCCCCAGAACGGCGGACAAGGGGGCGATAATCAGCATAGCCCCGATGGCCCGCCAGACAAAGGCATACTGGGCCCATTCAAAGGGGACCACGGTCTGCAAAAAAGAATAGAGCGGCTGGAAAAGGGTTTCCATGACTCAGGGTTTGGGTTCCCCATGAAAAAGATGGGGACCGTGGCTGTGGGGATAAATTTGAATGTGAAGTCCAAAGGTCTTCAACAGGTTCTCCTCCGTCAGGGTGCTCAATCCCCCGGAACACCGGACGGTTTTATTCAAACAGATCACATGCTGGGCATGGTTGGAGACCACCGAGAGGTCATGGGAAATCAGGATTACCGTTAGATCGGCCTGTCCCTGGATATCGGAAAGCAGGTCACAAAAAAGCTGTTCTCCCGGGGCATCGATCCCGGCTGTCGGCTCATCCAGCAGCAGGATGGCAGGATTTCCCTCCAGGGCCATGGCCAAAAGGACCCGTTGTAATTCCCCGCCGGAGAGCCTGCCGATAAACCGATCTTCCAAACCCAGTGCCCCTACCCTTCTCAGGCCGGCCTTGACCCGATCCCGGACCTTTTTCCCTTTTCCCAACCAGAGGGCCTTTCGACTGATCGCCACGGTCATCAGATCTTCCACAGTACAGGGCAGGCCCCGTTCAAATTCCAAACGCTGAGGCACATATCCGATCGAGGGGCGTCCTGCCTGGGAATTATTGAAATAAATGGTCCCGGTATAAGGAATCAGTCCCAGAAGGGCCAGGAGCAAGGTTGTCTTCCCGGCCCCATTAGGCCCGATGATGGCCGTTGTCTTCCCGGCCGGGATGGAACAAGAGACCTCCTTCAGGATTTCAACCCTCCGGAGATTAACGCCCAGATCTTTAATGTCGATAGCTGTTTCCGGAGAGGAGAAAAAAGTCTGATTCATAGCAACCCATCCTGGACCCCTTGATCCCTTTCTTTCTTTTTAATCACTTGAGGACCTTACGCAGGATAATTAGATTTTTCTTCATAGCCTGCTCATAGGTCCCTGCTTCCGGCTTTCCGGTTGCCACGGGATCAAGCTCGAAAAAGGGGACACCCGATTCGCGGGAGAGGGTTCGAACCAGCTTATCCGAATATTGGGGTTCTGCGAAAAGAGCCACGACTTGCCGATCTTTTATCAATTTAACCAACCGGACCAACTCCTTTGGAGAAGGCTCTACCCCTAATTGCGATTGGACAACCCCGACAATGTTCAGGCCGATGTCCCGGGCCAAATAGGCCAGAGCATCATGAAAGGCAATGATGTTCTTATTCCTGGCCTTTGAAACCAGTTCCTTCATTTCACCTGCTAACTTTTCCAGTTTCTGTGAAAACTGTCGAGCATTGGAACGGTATTGGGAGGCCTGGTCCGGATCGTGGGCGGCCAGTCCCTCGGCAATGGTCCGGACCATGACGGCGGCCGCTTTCGGACTGACCCAGGCGTGTCCGTTTACCCTCTCCGCATGATCGTGACTTGAGGCGGCCTTCTCTTTCCCGACCCGTAAATGACCCGGGATAGTCTGATTCAATATGGGTTGAATCTGCTCGGCCGCCAGTATGATCGGGGCCTTGGCCTTGACTTTTTTTAAAAATTGGTCCAGGAATTCCTCCATCCCCAGTCCATTGGCAATGATAAGATCGGCCCGGGCCATTCTCATCAGATCCCCCGGGGTTAAATCATAATTATGGGGACACCCCTGATGGGCCGGAAGGAGCAGTTCCACCCGGACACCCGGGGTCTGCCCGACGACATTGAGGGTCAGAGAATAGATGGGCAGGATGGTGCAAAGCACCTGTAGGGGCTTGCCAGGTTCTCGGGCTTCGAGAGGAGACAAAAAGGCTGATCCAAACCAAAAAAGAACCAGCAGTATCAGGACAGGAATGGTTTTCGGCATAAATTCTTTCCCAGGAGAGTTTCTCGCTTGCTCAATAGGATAAAAATTACGTAACAGTTTAACGCTTTAAAAAAGGACGAAAAATAAACCCCTACACATGATGCAAAGTGCTAAATCCCCCTCAATCCCCCTTTTCCAAAGGGGGAAGCTTATCCCCTCCCTTTGACAAAGGGAGGTCGGGAGGGATTTTTGAAGGTTTTTTCAAACAGCTAAACTGATACAAAATTACTAATATATCGGATGATCGTCAAGATTTTTATTTTTAGAAAGCAGGTGGACTTTTTACGAAGTCATCATCGTTTGTTGACCCAATAAATACCTACAGAAACCAGGCCTAACGCCAGCAATAGCCAGAGGCTCAAAGGCTCCTGTAA
>JAZDOU010000411.1:0-2206 GCA_043798385.1 Pseudomonadota bacterium | reverse complement strand
TTTCTATCGATTTCTATCTGTTTCAGCCAATCCCTGGCTAATTCGGCCCAGACCGTAACGTAATGACCTCCATAACCCGCTACCTCTAATTTTTCTTGCGCTTTATCATATTTTTTTTGCCTGTAATATATCATTCCTTCAAAAAACAAACAGGCGCTCAACCTAATTCTATCGTGAGACTTTTGGATAATCATCTCATAAAGCGGTATCGCATCATTGAACCTTCCATATATATGATAATTTCTGGCTTTATAATATAAAAAATCTATTTCACTTTTTGAATTTCCGTCAAACAGTCTTTTTAAAATCATATCCTGATAAAAATAAAGAATTTTTTCAGGCAGAATGGGAAAAATATATTGGAAAAAAAATCGAGTTTCTGGCCTATCTTGGGATATGGGGATATTTATTAAATCAATTTTCGCTTTGTTGCCATACCTGCGGTAATTGACCGGTTTGGGGAAATATTGTCGCTGTGAATTTAGGACGTTCTTTGAGGAAAGATCAGCAAAATTTGCTCCCTTCCCGGACTTGTTTTTGAAAATAACCCCTTGTAAAACATCGACAACAATCCCCTCTTTTATAAGATTTGAATAATCCTGGCTGGAAATGGTTTTCGGGGTAATGACGGCGATTGAATGCGGAGAAATTCCCGTACCGTCTCTCTTTGCATTAAAAGAAACAAGATATCCTCGCAAGTCTAATGGTTCTGTCAACCTAATAAAAATTTTTGAAACTTGGTCGCAAACGCCGACACCTCTAATCAGATTATCCAACTCCGATTTGTCTTCCAATTCAAGAGCAACCATAAAAACATTTTGATGGATATAATCAACAAGAATCTGCGCTTTCTTGAGGATATCCGGTTCGTCCTTTGTCAATTTGGTACTGATATAGTAAAAGGATATCTTGAAGTAAGTTTTATATAACAAACGCGGGAAAAAATAACTGGAGAGGATAAGGAATGCTACCAAGATAAAAATGACCGGGATGAAATGTATTGACCATCTTTTTAACATCGTTACCTCTGCACTTCTTCTTGGTTGTCAGGATCAGAATTCATTGAAGTCGCCCAAGAAAAACTAATCCAAAAATAAAAATTCATCTTATGTTTGTTTACATTAAAGGGAAAAAATGGGGTCAAATCTTTCAAATTGACAATTTTAGATGTAACAGTTTAATCCCTTCACCCCGAACGGAAGAGTTAGCCCAGCGACGTTTACAGTAAAGTCAAGGACAGAATAACAGTTATTCGATATTAGACCTGTCTGAATGTATTGCGGTCAACTCGACATTCTTTAAACCGGGATCTCTAATAGAATCTTGGCATAGTCCACATGAGGAATTATCCGTTTTTTATTTGTTTCAATTTTTTCAAGAGTCACCAGGCCGACCTCGGACAATAATCTAAGATCTTGATTTATGTTTTTTATATCTCGTCCGAGTAAATGGGCTAGTTCATAAATGGAATTCGGCTCTTTTTCCTTAATGGTTTTGAGGATTAATAATCTCTTATTAGTCAGGATGGCCCGCATGGTATCGATGGATTCAAAATAAATCCCCTCCTCTTTTTTGACTTTTTCCCCGGCCTCTAAGTTTTTCCAGGTCTTAACAAAATCACCAAGACTTTCCTTCAATCCCTTTATGCCGATATCAATTTTTTTAACCTTCATTTTTTAACCTCCGACCCTTTTTATGTCCTTATAAAAGTCTTCTGCCAAGGTCTCTATGTTTTTGAATGTATATGGGAATTCTTTCCCTCGGTAATGTCTGTGATCTCCTTTACCTTCGGCATTGTCATACCCTACAATTCTTTCGCCCTTTCTGATATAAGCCAGAGAGTAATTCAGTCCATGGAGTTTGTCCTGGGTTTCAAGAACCTGCGAAATTTTCATCTCAACTATATCCCCATCCGGTAAGATATTCTTTCGATGGAATATTAATTTTCCCATAGTATGGGGTATCTTATACCCAATAATACCTATCGTCAATCAAAATTAGGATTGGGATAAGAAACAAGAGGGCAAAAAAGTTTATGAGAAGGGGTCAGACCTACTCTTGACTGTTAGACAGTTTCCATCCGGAAGCGGTCTTTTTTCGACCTGGCGGTGTCAATCTGCAGGCTGTCTTGTGGGGCGACCCCAAGGTCGCCTTTGCGCCACCCCGTGGTCGCCCAAGCGACCCCTTGATTTCCTTGCCAGAACAA
>JAZDOU010000399.1:0-3020 GCA_043798385.1 Pseudomonadota bacterium | reverse complement strand
ATTGAAGTGGCCATCAAGTGGCCGAATGATATCTATGCCGGGGACAAAAAAATTGCCGGTATTTTGACGGAATTCGCCACCGACCCGGATCGAATAGAGTATATGATCATCGGGGTGGGAGTCAATTGCCATTGGGCGCCCCTGGAAACGCCACCAGGGGGACTCCCGGCCACCAGTATCTTTAAGGAAGCCGGAAAGAAAATATCCCGTCTTGACCTCCTGACTTGTTTTTTAAGGCATGGGGAGGCCTGTTATGAAAGGGTGCCAACCGAAGGGGTCGGCTTTTTGCGGCAAGAATGGAACCATAATTCTCTGGTGAATAACCGAAGGGTAACCCTTATAAACAGCCAAACTTCCTGGACCGGCCGGGCCCAAGGCATTGATGAGCAGGGCGGCCTGATCCTTCTCTTAGACAACGGCCGCCGGGAAACTTTTTTAACCGGAGACGTTCATTTGAGATTTTAAGTCGATTTTTGGCCCTGGATGCAAACCAATCGATTTAAGGAAAAAATTATGCCCAAGATCGTTTTACTTATTTTGGCCTTGACGTTGACTGCCTGGGGTTGTGCCACGCCACCGCCGCCTTCATCCCAACATGTCCTTGTTGGTGAGATTAAAGATCTTCAGACCAGGATACTCCTGGAATTAATTCCTCACAAAAGGAAATCGAACGAAGATCACTACCGGAAACTCGTTGAGAAAATCCCCCAAGGTGTGATTCTCACTAACATGTTTGGAGACATTCTGGAGGCCAACCCGGCTTTTGAGAACCTGGTGGGGTATTCTTTGGAAGAATTGAGAAAACTGAACAGTAAAAAAATCATCCCTGCCAAGTGGTATGAAAAGGAAAATCAGATGGTCGCCGAAGCGTTGACCAAAGAACAGGTCTCTTTTCAGAAAGAATATATCAATAAAAACGGGACACCTTTTACGGCAGACCTCACCTTTTGGATCATCAAAGACAAAAAAGGGAACCCCGTAGGGTGCGGGTGTCTGGTGAAGCCATTAAACCAATAGAGGCAGTCCAACCCTGGTATTAAGATCTGTAGAATCCTCCGAATTAAAAAAGAAAAAATTTTTATGACCATAAAATCTATCCAGTCTCTGCTGCAAGATCTTGTCGGGTTATCGGCCTGGGAAATTCATCGGGTGCGGAAGAAGAGTTTTCAACGTTATCTTATCTTCGACCAAATCGAATCCCAACGAGTGGTGGAAACCGAACAATTTCTGGTCACCCTTTATAAAGAATGTGATGTCGAAGGGCAAAAAGTCTTAGGCGAATCTACCGTCACTCTTTCGGAAGGAGACAACTGCCGGGAGAGGCTGGCCTTGGGACTTGAGATGGCTGCCTTGGTGACTAATCCGGTCTTCCATCTGCCCGAAAAGGGGCTAAGCTATAATCAGGTTCAAACCGTTGATTCGGAAGTCCGCGAACATCCTTTTTTATATTTGGACCGAATCCAGGAAGATTTGGCAAAAACGTCTTTGGAAAAGGTTAAACGAAGTTCAGCGGAAGTTTTTATTGAAGACAAAGAGTTTGTTATTCTTAACTCCAATGGCCTGGAAAAAGAGGCATCCTCTACAGAGATCTTAGTGGATTTTATATTATTGGCAGAAAAAGGTCCCCTGTTGGACGGAGAAAGTCAGGGGACGAGACGGGCCCGGTTCTATAAGGATCTCCGTCTGGCCGAGATGGTGCAACACTATGCCCGGTATGCCAGGGAGGCCCAAGAAGCCCATCTTCCGCAGGGAGGATCCTATCCGGTTGTCTTTTCGGAGGAGGCCCTGGATACCCTTTTTACTTTTTTTGTTCTTCAGGCCTCCGGACCGGCCTGTTTTCAGAATTGGTCTCACCTGGCTATTGGAAAGCCGGTAATTTTGGATCTGAAAGGGGAGGCCCTCAGCCTTTCCAGCAACCCAAGCCTTCCTGGAGGGTTGAAGAGTCGGGCCTTTGACCATAACGGCTTACCCCTCTCCCGGGTCGAAGTCATAGCGGATAATATATTTAACAAGAGGCTGAACACCAAACGTTATGCCGATTATTTACACGAAGAGGCCACGGGGGAATCCTCCAACCTGGAGGTGGCCACTGGTTCAAGCCCCTGTAATGATTTCTTGGCGGACGGTCCGTCCTATCATTTTTTGCGATTTTCTACCTTTGAACCTAACCCGATTACCGGGGCCTTTTCCGGAGAGATTCGAACCGGGTATTTTCTGAAGAATGGGCAGAAGATCCCGATAAAAGGAGGGTCTGTTTCCGGGACCATGCAACAGGGTTTTAAAGAAGCCTATTTTTCCCGGGAAAGGATTCAAAGAGAAACCTATCTGGGCCCCCAAGCCGTTCGATTAGAGAAGTTGGATATTGCCGGGAATTAGATTTGACGGCTTCGTAAAAAGTCCACCTGCTGTGTTGCGCTGCATCCTTCGTCGTTGCGGCGTACCAGTAAGTACGCCTCACTCCTCAGGATTTGCGCGCCTTGCAGCCGGTCGGCTTTGCCGACCTATTAAAAGGCCTCCTTGGAGGCTGGCTGGAACTTTTTACGAAGCCGTCTCTTTGATGACTTTTTACGAGTCCATCATCACTGACGTCTTCGTAAAAAGTCCACCTGCTGTGTTGCGCTGCATCCTTCGTCATTGCGGCGTACCGGTAAGTACGCCTCACTCCTCAGAATTTGCGCGCCTCGCAGCCGGTCGACCGTTCGACTTTGTCGAACTAAAAGAAGGCATCCATTCGGATGCCGTATGCCGACCTATTAAAAGGCCTCCTTGGAGGCTGGCTGGAGCTTTTTACAAACCCATCCCTTTTTGCTTTTTACGAACTTGTCAAATTCTGACCCTATTGGGTTTCTGATTCTGCGGAGTTGGGGTGACCTGATAAATACGGAATTGATTTTGCGAGGTGACTATGTCCAAGATGTTTAACGATGACCAAATTGAAAAGGCCCGCCGGGAAAAAGTGGCCTGGGAAAGAGAACTTTCAGCCCAGTTTTCCCTTCATCCGGAAAGAAAAAGGCGCTTTT
>JAZDOU010000378.1:0-2053 GCA_043798385.1 Pseudomonadota bacterium | reverse complement strand
CTCTTTTGGAGACCTTGCGGAGGTTTTTCATGACAATCCGTCTCTCTTTTTCGGTGGTCAGAAGGCGCATGACCGGGGGTTGAATGAGCGGCACCAGGGCCATATAGGAGTAGGCCGCTAAGGCATTGGCCCCTAAAAGGTGGGGGGCCAGGGCCTGGGTGAGGTAAATGGTCGTCGGGCCGTCGGCCCCGCCGATGATCCCGACGGAAGCCGCTTCCTGAAGGGTAAAACCGCACAGGATGGTCCCGGTGAAGGTGATAAAAACTCCCAACTGGGCACCAGCCCCCACCAGCAAGGTCTTGGGGTTGGCTATCAAGGGTTCAAAATCGGTCATGGCCCCCAGGCCCAGGAAGATGACACAGGGGATGACCTCCCAGGAAACCCCATAACGGTAGAAGACCTGTAACAATTCCGGAACACCTTCTTTGGAAACGCCCATTAAAGGGGTCAGAGGAAAATTGACGATAAAGATCCCGAAGCCGATGGGAATGAGAAGCAGGGGTTCAAATTGCTTAACCACGGCCAGATAAAGGAAAAGAAAACCCACGCACCACATGACCACATGCCCCCAGGTCAGACCCCAAATACCGGTTTGATGAAAAATACCCAGCAAGACCTTCATGAATTCTTGATAGTCCATGGAATTACTCTCCTTTCGAGACCAGACGAATCCGATCTGAAATAACCGAGGCGATTTGATTCATGACCTTCAAACCGATGGCCGTCTCGGCCGTGATGAGTTCTAAAAATTTCTTGGAACGGAAGGCCAGGAATTGACAATCCTCCAGACAGCGAATGGTTCCGATATAGGTGTAGGGACTGACCAGGGCGGACCAGCCGATCAGGGCTCCGGGTCGGTTCAGTGGGATGGTTGTTCCATTGGGGAATTGAAGTTCTATGGAACCTTTTTTCAGGATATAAAAATTTTCCGCCTGTTCATCCCTGGCCAAGACCAGGTCGTCTTTTTTGAAATCAAGTTCGGTGCAGATGGGAGCGATCTTCTGCAACTCGGCAAAGGATAAATCTTTAAAAATTTCGGCATCTTTCAGTCTATCCGGATCCATCATTCTGCCCTCCTTCGGCTATTGGAACACCTCATTTAAAAGGATTAACTCCCATTACTGAGTAAACGGATAACGTCCAATTTTCCAATACCTATTTTAGTGACTTAAGAATAAAATTCTATGCAAAATGGAAAGAATTTATTAAAGAACAAGCCGTTGACCCGGACCAACCAAGGTATTTAACACATTTCGTATATCCAATTTTGGTTCCGGCTGGTCCGGGTTAGGTATTTTCCAATGTATTTAACAAAAAGTTTTTTGTCAAGGGAAAATAGCTATATTATGATTATAATATGATTACAGGTAGTTTTGTCTTGTTGGCTATCAGATAACTCGTTTCCATCCGGAAATTCGAATTTCCGGATGAGAACTAATTCGTTTCCATCCGGAAACACCGGAGGGAAACGAACTTGGATTGACTTCCGGTAACACTAAAATGAAAAATTGGCTGCTATCTTAAAGAGAAGCCACTGTCTAAGGCAGGAAAGGCATTCGAAAAATAGGAGGGATTGATTGTCGCCATTTAGGAGATCAACGACTCGAACGAAGATAAATACGACAGTAATCTGATCAACCCGTTTTAGGGTTGCCAGTAGCCAGTGCCGATAAGAAGTTGAATAAATAATCATTTTCCAATTCGATCTTTAACATACTCTCTGTACTCCTTCAGTAAGAGGCGGCGGTACTCTCTGCGGATAAGGGAAGACGAAGGGATATAGTTCTTTTTGGCCTCCAGCCTGTTCATGATTTCTTCCCCGGTCTCCTGATTCTCCTGTCTGCCTTCAGAATAAAGGTCGGCCAGTATCTCATCCAGGCCAACAACACGGGCCTTGGTACCATCAGGAAACTTCAGCATGCGCCAACTAACTGTTGGCTTTTCGGAATCATGTTCTCATGTTATTCAACCGATCACTTCAAAAAGCGACACGTAACACCTCCTTACGAATGGAGCGAAGACCACAGCTTTTCTTACTGTTCAGGCTTCAGGC
>JAZDOU010000368.1:0-2500 GCA_043798385.1 Pseudomonadota bacterium | reverse complement strand
TGAAAACTTGAGAAAGTACGGTATCATGGTGAGCCAAGGTCAGATATCCTCCTTGTTTTTCAATGTTTTTACGTAAACTCATTGTATCACAAAACATGAGGATTCTGACCTTTTTTCTTAATTTCTATGGGACAGTAGTGAAGTTGGTGATAGAAAGGTTTCATTTATTTATTATATTTTATCCTCATATATGGCGGTTTGAAAGTGGATTTATTGGGGCTTGTTGGGGACAGTAATTGTCCCATTCAGTACGATCAACGTCAACTGAAAGGAGAGGATTCCTGTTCCAGGGATAGTAGGTAAGACCTCAAATTGGTTTTACGTTTAACCAGACCGAATTTTTTCCGGATGCGTTTGCGGTAGGTGGACACGGTTTGAACGGACAGGTTAAGCAAACTGGCTGTTTCCTTTGTTGATTTTCCTTCTTTGATCAGAGCGGCCACCGAAATTTCCACTGGAGTCAAACTAACCTCCGTTGCGGACAGGCGCCTGGCCAAGGGGGAAGCGATATGTTTCAGGTTTGATTCGATGAAGTCTAAAAATGCTCTCTGATATTTGTTGAGAGTGGTCTGGTTCAACCTATCCAGGTGGGGAAATACAAATTGTTTCAGGGTAGACAGCATATCCTTCAACACTTCTTTTTTTTCCACCTCCCTTTGCTCAATAAGCACTTTAAGGGCCGTTTTCATTTCGTCCATTCCCTGGGTAAGATCGATAATTTTGTGTTCACTTTCCTGAAGGGCTGTTTCGGCCTGCCGGCGTCGTTCAATCTCTCTTTTATGCGCCCCGAGATAGGACCTCCACCCGGCCGGCCGCTTTTGAGCAGGGAGAGCTTTTATTTTTTGGGGATGCTCAGGCATTTCAAGTTTATCCGTCCATGCGGAAGCGTCTTGGCCCTGGAAGATGAGGTTGATTGGACGGCCGTCATCGTCACGGACCAGGAACAGGCCTGACGGAACCCAGGACACCCGGCCGTTTTTGTGGAGACAGCGGCTTTCGAAGCCGGCGTAGCCGATACTGCCCTCCTTGATCAGATGTAGTAAATTGAAACAGTGATATTTATCACTCGGGTGCGCGTTGGCATAAAATAGCTTGCCTTCCAATTCTTCAGGTCCGCAATCCAACAGCTCGCACAGTCGTTTATTGACCTTCAATCGGCGACCCGCCAAATCCAAAATGGCCAGGCCGATGCCGGCGTTCTCAAAAGCCCGGCGAAAAAGATTCCACTCCCGGCGAAGCCGGAATTGCATTCCGGCCTTGAATAAAGCCAGTTCTATGGCGAATTGGAGTTCTTGGAGGTTGTACGGTTTTAAAAGATAACCGCAAGGATCAGCCGCTTTGGCCCGGTGAAAGGTTTCATTGTCGCTCAGGGCGGTGAGAAAAATGACGGGTACGTTCAGTTCTTGGCTTATTTCGCAGGCGGCTTCGATGCCGTCCATTTCACCACTGAGGGCAATATCCATGAGGATTAAATCAGGCCTGGCTTCAAAAGCCGCCTGGACCGCGGCCAGGCCCGAATAGGCGGCGGTGGTCTCATAGCCTGCTTTTCTCAGGTCCCTCAGGATGGATTCGGCTGTCAGAAATTCATCCTCCACAACCAATATTCTTGCCGGTGTCGGTTCCTGGGGCATAACTTATAAACAGGTCTTTCTTTTTCAATTTGACTTAAGGAAACGGGTCTCAGCGCCCCTCACCCTTTGCCCCTCAATCGGCGCCGTGGCCGGTATTAAGAAATACACTTCATCGACTCTTCATGGCAACACTTAATTCGACGGTGGGATTAAATCCAAGCCTCATACTGTCACGCCGTCATTTTCTGATGAAATTAACACGCAAGACAACGAATCTATTGGTAATTCTTTGATAATTCAGACCTGACCGTAAAGAATAGATATGTTATCTTGCTGTGCCTTTGGCTGATTGAATCCTTACTTAATAAAGTTCGGCCCCTTATCGGTATTTTATCCACTGATTTATCGGTTAAAAAGGGATATTATCGGGCTATTATTGGGCTAAAAATATCCCTGTTATTACCAAAAAATTAAAAGGCAAGGTGGTTTTTCTATGATTGTTGACTGGCCTCGAGGCAGGTGCTTTGGTGTGAAATGACCGCGACAAGCCTGAGGTATCCGGCGACAAACCCGTGGCCATCAATTTTTCTCCTCATTCAAGGAGAAAAAAACCAGATTAAATGGTTGACCAGGGAGTCGTATGATCTACAGGCTGTAGCTAAGGAGCGGATGGTGCAGTCTGTCGGCCGGAAACAGGCTCAAAAGATAGGCGGAAAAAACAAGACCCAGCAGAAGGAAGGTTCTGCCCTGGAAGGTCTCGATCCAGTCCGTCCAGGACGTCTTCCGGTTGGTGATTCCTGGGATAACCTGTCGGTTAAAAACAAACCGCAGCTTCGGATGCCCGGGAATGATGGTCAATCGGGCGAAGCCGAATGAGGCCGATAAGGACTAAAACGATTCTTGACTAGTCTTTGCCCTTTCGGGATGGT
>JAZDOU010000347.1:0-7577 GCA_043798385.1 Pseudomonadota bacterium | reverse complement strand
TAGACCGGATTCAGAGGGCCGGATTGGCAGTATCCTATGCCCGATCAATTGTTCCGACCGGCCCAACCCCTCATTTACCGCCCCATTGGCATTATTTCGAAGTGTTCAACTATGGCTTCGTAAAAAGTCCACCTGCTTTGTTGCGCTACATCCTTCGTCGTTGCGGCGT
Organism: Pseudomonadota bacterium; assembly: GCA_043798385.1. GTDB lineage: Bacteria > Desulfobacterota > RBG-13-43-22 > RBG-13-43-22 > RBG-13-43-22 > RBG-13-43-22. Next base: position 7,408 of record JAZDOU010000347.1, on the reverse strand, counting down.
ACCAGTAAGTACGCCTCACTCCTCAGGATTTGCGCGCCTTGCATCTGGAGCTTTTTACTGTGCCGTCTCTTGGATGATTTTTTACGAGTCCATCAGTATTTAATCTGTACTGTATTATTCGACCCTCGGTTTCCTGATCGATCTTTCTCTCTTCTTGAAGGTATTTCAAATGAGAAAGGGCCTCTCCGGTGGCAAACCATTTTTGTGTCACCGGAAATTGATCCCAGGACTCCACTTTTAAGTCCCAGGTCATTTTTGAGGCGATCTGGAAGGCGTTCAGCGGGCGGCTCTTTAAAATAGTCAGGACCTCCTCTAATCGTTTCCGGTGGTGTTCCTTCAAGGCCGAGATCCGGGCCCGAGGATCTTTGATGAGCCGCCGGTGCCCCGGTAAAACCCAATCAATATCCATGGCCGATACTTTATCGAGACTGACCAGATAATGGTTTAAGGGGTTCTGACCATCGGTCCAGCATTGAATGTTGGGCGTAATGTCGTTGAGGATATGGTCTCCGGCAATGAGAATTTTTTTATTTCTTTCATAAAGGCAGGTATGCCCCATGGTATGACCGGGAGTGGTGACACACTGAAAATGATAGGGACCACAATGGATTTCATCCCCGTCATCCAGCAGGCTTAATTCCGGCATCCAGTTCGAGCCGTATTTGTTTCCCGGGTGTTGATCCAGGGCGGCTCGCAGTTGATCCTCCGGGAAACCGTTCCGGCCGGCGTAAACGATCATGGCATCAAAACCTTCCCAGGATTCAATCAGTTCCTTTTCCGGCCGGCTGAAATAAATTTGACTGGAATCCGTAGCCAATTTGCCGACCAGTCCGAAATGGTCGGCGTGCAGGTGGGTAATAAAAAAATCGGTTTTCGTGAGGTCGACCGACAGCGTCTGCAACCCGGCCAGCATGGCGTCCAGACACTCCCGGCGGTTGAGGCCGGTATCAATAATTAAATTCCTTTCCGGGCCTTTGATGACATAGGAATTGAGAGTTTTAAGTGGACTCTCCGGTAAGGGAATAACCAGCCGATAAAGATCGGGGAAAAGTCTTTCGCCCAGCGGGATGGGCCTTCCGGTACTTGGCATTTTAACCCAACTTCCTTTTCTACCATGACAATTTGTTTTTATAAAAGGCAACTCTTATAAAAAATGACGGCTTCATAAAAAGTCCACCTACTGTGTTGTGCTGCATCCTTCCCCGCTTTTCAGCGGGGCAGGCTTATTGCGGCGTACAGGTAAGTACGCCTCACTCCTCAGGTCCTTTTTATATCCTGAGGAGTCTGGGTCGCTATCCTTTTCAGGATAGCTCCCGATTTGCGCGCCTTGCAGCCGGTCGGCCGTTCGACTTTGTCGAACTAAAAGAAGGCATCCATTCGGATGCCGTATGCCGACCTATTAAAAGGCCTCCTTGGAGGCTGGCAGGAGCTTTTTACTGTGCCGTCCTCTTGATGACTTTTTACGAGTTTATCGAAAAATAGCCCTGATCTTGTTCGGTAACAAAGCAAAAGGCAGGCCTCTTTCGAGTAATGGGCCTGCCCCAGGTAAAAAAGAATTATAAGATGGGAATGGAACCGGGGTCAAGGAAAAAAAGGGGGAAAAGAAAATTCAGGAAAAGTAGTCGCTAAGCATTTTCAAACCCAAGGTAGGCCTCGATGACGGCGGGATCGGATTTGACTGCGCTGGAGGCCCCCTCCATAACCACCCGGCCCGTCTCGAAGACATAAGTCCGGTGGCTGTGCGCCAGGGCCAGATGGGCGTTCTGCTCAACCAGCATCATGGAGAGTCCTTTTTGGGTGTTTAGAGCCTTGATCAAAGAAAAGATCTCTTGGGTGATAAGCGGGGAAAGACCCATGGAGGGCTCATCCAGTAAAAGCAGTCGGGGGTTGCTCATGAGTGCCCGGCCGACCGCCAGCATCTGCTGTTCTCCCCCGGAGAGGGTGCCGGCCGGCTGGACCAGCCTTTCTTGGAGTCGGGGAAAGGTCTGGAGGGCGAGGTCAAACAGCTCCTGCCGCAGCCGCCGTTGGCCCACGGTGTAGGCCCCCAGTTCGAGGTTCTCCCGGACACTAAGGTCCGGAAAGAGACGCCTGCCCTCCGGCACCAGGCAGAGGCCCATCTGGACCAGCCGGTCCGGCCTTTCCCGGTTGATGTTGCGCCCTTGATAGGATATATCTCCAGACTCGGCCCTGAGAAGCCCGGTGATCGTTTTGAGCAGGGTTGACTTTCCTGCCCCGTTGGCCCCTATGATGGAAAGGATCTCCCCTTCATGGACCTCCAGGCTGATACCATGCAACGCCTTGATGGTGCCGTATCGGACATGCAGATTGGAGATGGTCAGTACCATTGGATTCCACTACCCTGTAATCTGAGAATTCAGCTCAAATAGGTGCATAGTTACTCGTTACTGGTTGCTGGTTACTCGTAAAAAACCAGCAACGAGTAACCAGCAACGAGTAACGAGCAACGAGCAACTGAAAAAAATCAAATAGTTGTGGCTAGACCACTTCCCCACCCAAATAGGCTTTAATTACATGGCGGTCTTTTTTTACTTCAGCCGGGGTGCCTTCAGAGATCTTTTGGCCGAAATCCATGACCACTACCCGGTCGGAGAGGTTCATTATGAGCCCCATCTGGTGTTCGATGACGATGATGGTCAGTTGGAAGCGCTCCTTGACCGCTTTCAAGGTTCTCACCAGGTCCTGAATCTCCCGGGGGTTCATGCCGGCCCCGGGTTCGTCGATCAAAAGCACCCTCGGACTCATGGCCAGGGCCCGGGCCAGTTCCAGTTTTCTTTGATCACCATAGGGAAGGCTGTCTGCCGGCCAGGTTTCTTTGCCGGAGAGTTGAAAGAATTCCAGCAGGATTCCGGCGTTATACTCTGCCAAACGTTCGCAGCGGGTAAAGCGCCGGGTCCTGAAAAGTGCGGCTGCCAATCCATACCCCTCTTTAGTAAGGATAGGGGCCATGAGGTTCTGCCGGACACTCAGGCTATTGAACAGCCTGAGATTCTGGAAGGTTCTCGACAGGCCGAGATGGGCCAGACGATAAGTCGGCAGGCCAGCGATGTCCCGGCTGAACAAAGCAATTTTTCCGGCCGTGGGCCTGTTTAGTCCGCTGATCAGATTAAAGACCGTTGTCTTGCCGGCGCCGTTGGGACCGATGATTCCGACGGTTTCAAACTCTTCAACCGAGAGACTAAAGCCATTGACCGCCTTAACCCCGCCGAAATTTTTTTCTAACCCTGAGACTTCCAGTGCCTTCATGTCTATTGACCCAGCCCGAGAAACTTGGATTCTCTCCGTGAAAGGAGCCCGAAGGGTTTCCACATCATGACGATGATCAAGAATATCGGAATGAAGACCCAGCGCAAATCCACCATCTGGGCCGGCAGGGCAAAGCGTAAGCCCTCGATCACCGCCACCCACAGCAAACCAGCGTAAATCGTGCCGGTAATGCTCCCCATCCCGCCCACGATCACGATGATCAGAAAGTCAATGGATTTCAGGAAGTCAAAATTCGAAGGGTGGAGGAAGGAATACAGATAGGCATAGAGGGCACCGCCGATACCTGCCAGGAAGCAGCCGTAGGTGAAGGCCATCAACTTCAGACCGCTGGTGTTGATGCCGAAGACCGTCGAGGCCAGTTCATCGTCCCTGATACACTGCCAGAACAGGCCGTAGCGGGAAAAAATCAGGTTCCGGGTGACCAGGATCAGAAAGACGGTGACCCAGAAAGCCATTTCCAGGTTGACGATTTTGGGTATCCCGATGAAGCCCCTTGAGCCGCCGAGGACCTCACTTAACCGGTCTGAGTTGTCTAAGAGCACCCTGATCAGGATGCCGAATCCCAGGGTGGCAATGGCCAGGAAATCGTCTCTGAGCCGTAAAATCGGGACACCGATCAAATATCCCAGGAGAGCGGCGGCCGCCCCGCCCAGAAAAAGGATCGGCACAAAGCCCATAAGACCCTCCACCCGAAACACCGTTCCCAGATAGGCCGCCGTATAAGCCCCGATACCGTAAAAGCCGGCGTGTCCCAGCGAGAATTGACCGGTGTACCCATAAATGACATTGAGGCCCAAAGAGGTCAGGATGATAATGAAAGACAGCAGGATGATCTGTTGGACATATTCCGAGAAAAGGCCGCTGAGAAAAAAGGTTTTGAGTAACAGATAGACGATAAGCGAGCAGAGCAGGAATCTTTTGGCCCCGGTCAGGAAGGTCATACCTTATCGATCCTTTTGCCGAAGATCCCCCTTGGTTTCAGGAGCAAGACCATAAAGAGGATGAAGAATATGACCCCATCCCGCAGGGTCGATGATAAGAAGGCCGAAACGTAGACTTCGGACAGGCCGATGATCAGGCCGCCCAGCACGGCCCCATGAATAAGGCCGATGCCGCCCAAGACCGCCGCAATAAAAGATTTGATTCCGGGCATGATCCCCATAAAGACGTTGATCTGGGGATAGGCAAAGCCGTAAAGGATGCCTCCGAGGCCGGCCAGCGCCGCTCCAACGATGAAGGTGAAGGAAATGATGCCGTCCACCGGGACACCCATCAAAGAGGCGGCCTCACGATCATGGGAGAGTGCCCGCATGGCTTTTCCATACTTGGTGTGGTAAATCAGGAGGTAAAGCAGGAATAACGACAGGACAGTAGCCAGGAAGATGATGAGCTGGATGTTGGTGACCGAGAAGAGTGGCAGATCATAGCTGGTCACTTCAAAGGGTCTCGGGAAACCAATGTAGTTCGGGGTAAAGAGGCTACCCAGGCTTAGAAAGTATTCCAGAAACAGAGATACGCCGACGGCGGTGATGAGAAGTGATATTTTAGGGGCGGCTCGCAAGGGCTTATAAGCGATTTTTTCGATCAGGAAACCAAGGAGGGCCGTAACAAGCATGGTCAGGGGAAAGACCAGGACCATCGATACGTTCCACTTCGAAATGAGATAGTAGGCCGTAAAGGCGCCGAACATGAAGATGTCGCCGTGGGCGAAGTTGATGAGCCTTAAGACCCCGTAAACCATGGTGTACCCCAGGGCGATTAAGGCATAGACCGCACCGAGTTGCAGGCCATTGATGGATTGCTGGAGAAAGTAGGCTAGAAATTCCACTATAAATTTTTTTGCCTGTTCGGGTTAGGGATTGACGGTTGTCATGTACTTAAAACCTTCTTTTTCCACCTTCAGAATGACCACTGATTTTATAGCATCACCGTTGTTGTCAAAGGTTATGGTGCCGGTCACGCCCTGGTAGTTTTTGAGGGTCGTCAGGACCTTCCTTATTTCTTCCGGGGTCGTTTTTTTGGCCTTGTCCAGTGACTGGAGGGTGATCATGGTGGCATCATAGGTCAAGGCGGCCAGGGAGTCGGGTACCAGGCCATGTTTCTGCCGGTATTTTTCGATGAAGGCCCCGGCGATCTTATCTTTCCTTTCGGGTGAGTAGTGGTTGGTGAAATAGTTGCCGGTGATGGCTATGCCGCCGATCTTGATCAGTTCAGGAGAGTCCCAGCCGTCGCCGCCCATCATGATCCCTTTAAGACCTTTCTCCCGTATCTGTTTGGCAATGAGGGCCACTTTGTTGTAATAGTCCGGTATATAGATAACCTCGGGCTTTTTAATACCGAACTTGGTAATCAGGGCCGAGAAGTCGACATCGTCTTTCTGATAGGATTCATAGCCGATGATCCGGCCTTTACCTTTCTCAAAAGTGATCTTGAAAAACTCGGCCAGGCCCTTGGAATAGTCATTGCCTACATCGTAGAGCACGGCCGCGGTCTTGGCCTTCAGGTTTTTGAGGGCAAACTCGGCCGCAACGGTCCCTTGAAAAGGATCGATGAAACAGGCCCTGAAGACGTTGGGCTTTCTTTTGTGGTTGTAGATGGTTACTTTGGGATTGGTGGCGGTCCCGGTGACCATGGGGATTTTGTTCTTTTCGGCTATCTCGCTCACCGGAATAGCCACCTTTGAGGTTAAGGGACCGATGATGGCTGAGACCTTGTCCTGGGTAATCAGCTTAAGGGCGACATTGGTTCCTTCGGTAGCATCATTCCGGTCATCGGCAATCACCGCCGTGATTTGAACCTTGCCGCTCCTGGAATATTCTTCAATGGCCATCAGAAAACCGTTTTTGGCCGACTCTCCGAAGGTTTTTACGTCTCCGGTGAGGGGGGTAATTAATCCCAATTTAACGTTTTCTTTTGAATAAGAGGGTGAGGTCATCAACATCAGGGGTACAAGGATTGTTGTGAGGGATAAAATTTTTTTCATAGGGCCTCCCAGCCGACAGGACGATATTCGTAACCATTTTGAATAGTTGAGAATTTTTATGTAATGGGTGGAGTATAAGATAGGTAGGGAAAGGAGGTCAAGGAAAAAAGCGGGCAGCATTCGAAAGGGGAGGGGTTAGATCGGTCGAAGGAGATGCCGGCGATAGAAGGCCAGTTCGGCGATAGAGGCTTGCAGATCATAATAGGCGTCATGTCGGCTGCCTGAAGCAGGCCATAGGGCCTCGGGAAAGTAATGGCTCAGGACTTCTTGGTTTTCCTTTTCAAATTCTTTGTCAGGGTGGAGAGTGTTCCATTCCAACTTGAAGGTCGTTACATCCAGATGGCGGTAATGCAAGCGGCTTAGAAAACGGGGCAGGAATCGACGGATCAACCACCAGTCGGCATGGACGCTGTTTCCGGCCAGGACTGGTCGCTGATTTTCCTTTTCAGCCGGCAAACCGGCCACACGGTCCACATAGGCGGCCAGCCGGTCATCTGCAGTAGAAAGTTCCACCGCCTCAGGAGAACGGCAGGTCCTGACCAAATCGGGCAGGTTCTCCTCCACCCAGGGGCTGAGGATTTTTCCTTCGGGCAGTCTAATGGCCAAGCGGACATCCTCTTCCGGAGGCAATATTCGTCGCAAAGCGGTATCGGTGATCAAGGCGGCCACTTGAAGCAGTTGAGCGGTTTCAAGTTCCAGGTCTGAATACTCGGTATCAAACCAGACATAATAGTTGTCACCCAGGGCTTGGTGTTTCATTGTGAAGTGCCTCCTGATTTCAAAAGCCCATCTCTCAAGCCTGTCGGCCGAAAAGACGAAGGCCTGAAGGGGCCCGCTCAACCCTGAAAGGAGGGGGAATCCTTAAAATAAAATATTGAAAACTTTAAATATATTTTATAAAGTTGTCAATACTAAACGGGACCTCGCTCCCTTACTTTCGGATAGGTATTAACTCGTTTCCATCCGGAAATTCGAATTTCCGGATGGAAACACCTCGATTTCGGCCGGTCGATTTTATCGACCTACGCTAAGGTCCCCATTCGGGGACCGGCCGGTCGATTTTATCGACCTACGCTAAGGTCCCCATTCGGGGACCGGCATGAAGCTCTCGCCAGAAATCCTTTTTAAAGGATTTCTGGC
>JAZDOU010000332.1:0-5599 GCA_043798385.1 Pseudomonadota bacterium | reverse complement strand
CTCCACAGGGTGGTTCGAGACATCTTTAAGATACGGGCGGCTTCAATTTTATTGTGCCCGGTGGCTTGCAGTATTTTCTGAATATATTCCTTTTCGTTATCCTCCCAGGAAAGCCATTGAGAAGACCCATAGGTTTCCACATCAAATTGCCGCAGATCTTCGGGGAGGTCTGATGGGTTGATGAGGGCCCCCTCGGATAAGGCTACTGCACTGGCGACGATATTTTCTAATTCCCGTACATTTCCCGGGAAAGAATATTTCATTAAGGTTTCCAGGGTCTCTCTGGAAAATCCCTGGACTTTCTTTTTATAAGCCTGATTGAATTTTAACAGGAAATGATTCAGTAATAAGGGGATATCCTCTTTGCGTTCCCTCAGGGGAGGGACCTTAAGCAGGACCACTTTTAAACGGTAGAAAAGATCTTGGCGGAAACGGCCTTGCTCGACCTCTTTTTCCAGTTCCCGGTTGGTGGCGCTGATCAGGCGAATATCCAGATCAATGGGTTTGGTGCTCCCTAAGCGGCGCAATTTTTTTTCCTGAATTACCCGGAGGAGCTTGACCTGCATGGTGGGGGGCATCTCTCCGATTTCATCCATAAAGAGGGTCCCCCTTTGGGCCGCCTCCATAAGCCCGATTTTGGTGGAATCGGCCCCGGTGAAGGCCCCTTTTTCATGACCAAAAAGTTCATTGGCAATCAGCTCTTCCGTGAACCCCCCGCAATTAAAGACCACAAAGGGGGCGGAGAGTCTGGCGCTGTTAAAATGGATGGCCTGGGCCACCAGCTCCTTGCCGGTTCCACTTTCTCCCTGGATTAAGACATGACAATCAATCTGAGAGACCTTGCCGATGGCCTGCAACAGTTCCTTGATTTTGGAGCTGATGCCGACTATCCCTTCGTATTGAATCTTTTGAAAGACTTCATCCCGAAGCCGTTTATTTTCGTAAGATAATTTTATGTGCTCGGCGGCTCGTTTTACCACGGCCCGGACCTGGTCCGGCGTAAAGGGCTTGGCCAGATAATAAAAGGCCCCTTTTTTAACCGCCTCGACGGCCTGGTCCAGGGTGGCGTAGCCGGTGATGAGAATGACCTCGGTATAAGGAGAGGTTTTTTTTATTCGGTTCAGGATCTCCAGCCCGTTCATATCCGTCAGATGGATGTCCGAAAGGATCAGTTGAAAGGGATTTTGGGCCATCCTGGCCAGGGCCGCCTTCCCTTCCCCGAAGGTTTCTACTTCGAAAGGACTTTTCCGAAATATTTGTTTAAGCCGTTGGCAAACCGTGGGCTCGTCATCAATAACAGCCAGGCGAATCGAATCCATCGTGGTGTCTCTGCAGGTTATTTCAAATATCCTTAGACCAATGCCGGTAGTCAGTTTCCAACCGGAAATTCGAATTTCCGGTTGGAAACTAGTTATATACCTATCCGTAAACCTTGACAACCCCTATTCAAGACGATATAGTCCCTTAAAAATCAATCTGAGAAGTTATCTCCAACTTTACAATAAATCGAGGTCAATCGTTTCTGATGGAGTGATCCTGGATAGCCGATGCCGGATACTTGATAAAAACACCAAACCCAGCATCCAGCATCCAGCATCCAGTATCCAGCATCTCAAAAATTAAGGCCGCCAGCCATGCCGGAACCCTTACCCTCCGAAAATTCTCTGCCTCCAAACCATGTCGAACAAATTGTCTCGGAAAGACCCAGTCTGAGTATCCGGACGCGGATCACCTTGGGGTTCTTGATCTGTTTTCTTATGGCCCTGGGGATCTCCCTGGCCTCCTTATTTTTTATTTTCCGATTGGAGGAGAAATTACATTTTTTAGAAGTGGCCGATAATTTTACCTTTGAAATTCAGCAGGCCCGACGATTTGAAAAAAACTATTTTCTCTATGGGACCAACCTGGCTGAGGCCCAAAGTCATGTCCAGACGGCCCTGACTTTCCTTCAAAACAATACCCTTAAACTCCAGGGGGTGGTGGGAAAGGATGTTTTGACAACTATCGTCGTCCATACCGAGACCTATAAGGCCCTTTTGGAAAATATTCAGATGTTGGTAGAAACCAAATCGGAGGCTATCGCCTCTCAACGCAGAAAGTTGGAGTCCGATCTCCGCCTCCACGGGGCCGAGATGATTTCTTTGGCCTTTACGGTTCTCCAGAAGGAGCGTCAATCGGTGGAGCAAATGCTGGGTTGGGCCAGACGGGTTCCCCTCTTTTTCCTGGGTTTTCTCTTCGTTTTGATGATCTATCTGGCCCATCTCCTCTCCAGGCAGATCCTGGGGCCTTTGACTCAATTGATGGGCTATACCCGTCGCATCGCCCAAGGGGATTTTACCCCGGTCATTCCCACCAGACCGTATCGGGATGAATTTTCCGACCTTAACCTGGCCGTGAATCGTATGCTGGAGGAACTGGCCCATCGGCATGACATCTTAGTCCTGTCTCATAAACTCCGGGCCGTAGGGACCTTGACGGCCGGCATAGCGCACGAATTAAATAATCCTATCAATAATATTACCCTGACCGCCCATGTGTTAAAAGAAGACTATCATGAATTAAGCGATGGGGAACGATTGGAGATGATTGAAGACTTGATCGGCCAGGCCGATCGATCTCAAAGGATCATTCGAAATTTGCTTGATTTTGCCAGGGAAGGGGACTCCAAAATTGAACCCCTGGATTTGGGACAACTGATCCAGGAAACCGTCCGACTGGCCGGGAATCAAATCAAGCTTTCCGGGGCCCATCTGGATGTCAGTATCTTATCCAATCTCCCCCGCATCCACGGGGATTCCCAGCAGTTAAGCCAGGTCTTTCTGAATATCCTTTTAAACGCCCTCGATGTTATCCCTAAGGGGGGGCGGATCCAAATTTCCGTTGCCCACGAAGAACCTAATTTTTTGGCCGCCAAGATCACCGATAACGGACCGGGGATCTCGGAACATATCCTGGCCAATATTTTCGACCCTTTTTTTACCACCAAAACCAAAGGGAAAGGGACCGGATTGGGACTCTCCGTATCCCAGGGGATTGTGGCCCGTCATGGAGGGCAAATTCGAGTTTCCAGCAAGGTTGGGGTGGGGACGACTTTTACGATTATTCTGCCCATCACCACCATCCCGGCCCAAGAATTATCGACTATAAAATTTGAAGACCCCCCCCGCCCTCTTAATTGATATTCTCGTCAATAAACAGGATTGTTCTATTAGATCGGCAACTATATATGTAAAAGATCCTTTTCCTCTTTCGTCACACCGGATTCCGTCCCCGCTTCCAGCCCGTAGGGCTTCCAGGCCGGAGGGTAGAGGTCTACATCCCGGAGGGCGAAGGCCGGTGTCAAGTAAAGACCTGGATTCCGGATCAAGTCTGGAATGACAGCATTTAAATGTTTACTTGCCGGAGTAATAATAACGTGTTCTGCTGCCCCCGGGAGACTGTTTCAAAATAGAAGAGATTTGTGTCCATTTTTAAATGACACTTCCGGGATTATTTTGGGCTGCCCTATTATAATAGATTAAAATCACTTGCTATTCCTAATTGAAACTTTTTTGTGCGAAAGGTCTAAGCCAAGTGTCATTTTGACGATTATGGCTTGACTTTATCGTTCCATTCTGTTACAAACCGCCCATATTCGGTTGAGGATAAGAAAATCCAGAAAGGAGAAGAGCATGGATATTTACTTGCCCATCGCCAGCATGAGCATCAATATTTTACTGCTCATAGGTCTGGGTGGAGTAGTAGGGTTTTTGTCCGGCTTATTCGGAGTAGGGGGAGGGTTTTTACTGACCCCTCTTCTGATCTTCAGCGGCATTCCTCCCACAGTCGCCGCTGCCAGCGATTCCAATCAGATTGTTGCCGCCGCCTCTTCAGGGGCCTATGCCCATAGCCGTATGGGGAATGTGGATTTAAAGATGGGTATCATCATCCTTTTGGGAGGGATTGTCGGTGGTTCTATAGGGGTCGAGATTATCAAGGTCCTCCGGGTTATGGGGAGTGTGGACTTTGTCATCAAACTGATTTATGTCATTATGTTGGGGACCATCGGGGGCTTTATGTTTATTGAAAGCCTGAATGCCTTGAAACGGAGCAAGGCCCAGGGCCGAGAAGAGGCCCATCCGCATGAACCCAGGGAATCGGCTGTCCGCAAATTTGCGGCCAAACTCCCTTTGCAGATGCGGTTTGAAAAATCCCGCATGACCACCTCGGCTATTTTTCCTTTTGTCTTGGGGACGATCGTGGGAATCTTAGCGGCCATCATGGGGGTCGGAGGGGGATTCATAATGGTTCCGGCCATGATCTATATCCTGGGGATGCCCACCATTGTGGCCATCGGCACCGATTTGTTTCAAATCGTGCTGACCTGTATCAATGTTACGGTTCAACAGGCCATCCGCAATCATACGGTGGACCTGGTTTTGGTCATCCTGCTCTTTATCGGTTCCACGATCGGGGCTCAAGTCGGGGCCAGGGTCAGTAGACATTTACGAGGAGAACAATTGCGTATCCTGTTGGCCGTCATTGTCTTGATCGTCATGGTCAAGATGCTGATCGACTTACTGGTCACTCCGGATAATCTGATCAGTTTAGCCAGGGGAGGAGGTGGCCACTAATGGGACAAAAAACTGTTCAAGGTTCAAGGTTCAAGGTTCAGGGTTTGAAAAAATCTATTTCTATGGCTGGTGGCGTTCGCTTCCCGGGATTCAGGGTAACAGCACTAACCGGTCTCATTTTAATAGTCCTTTTGATCACCAGCCCCTGTGGGCAGGCAGGGACCTTAAGTTTTCAACCTGCCGGTTTGGAAAGGACCCTCCTCTCCAAACGTTCTCAGCCCTTGACCATAACCGGGCCGGCCCCTGAAGGGGCCCAGGTCATCCTCAAAATCGTTTCTCCGACCAAGGAATTTAAATTGAATAAGTCCGGAAAAGGATTGGGGTTTGTCTGGCTGCCTATCAGCCATGCCGACGTTAAAAAACTCCCCGGCATGTATGCCTTACTCAGTTCCGGCAAGATCTCAGGGATGCTCTCACTCGATCAGCAGCAGGCCAGCGGATTGACCCCTGATTACCGGGAAATTTATAACCAGGCCGAGGTCCACTATAAGGACCCCCCCAAAGGGGATACGGCCGCGGCCTTAAAAAAAGAATATATTGCCGGGCTGATTAAGATTTTGGAGCAAGGCGGGCTCTATCAGGTGAAAGAGGAGGCCATTCGTCTGTCGGGAAATCAATTTACGGCCCGGATTATGCACCCGGCTGATGCCCCGTTAGGTGAATACCAGGTCGTTTGTTATGCCGTCAATGAGGGAAAGGCGCAGCTTCTGACCCAGGATAAATTTCAGGTCAAACAAACCGGACTGGCCGAGTGGCTTACCCATCAAGCTGGGTCCAATGCCGTGGTTTATGGGATCATGGCCGCACTTATTGCCGTTCTGGCCGGGGTCTTCGTCGGACTGATTTTTAAAAAAGGGGGAGGGCATTAACGATATTTCGGATTGCGGAATCCGATGAATGAAGATATCCGGTTACTCGTTGCTTGTTTAAGGATATGCCCTTGATTCCAGCAACAAGTAACGAGTAACCAGCAAACAGACTACAAT
>JAZDOU010000323.1:0-16483 GCA_043798385.1 Pseudomonadota bacterium | reverse complement strand
ACCAGGGTCTCCAAAGAGGCCAATTTTTCAGCCTGAATATCCTCGGCAATTGAACTCAGTTCGGCCATTTCATTAATATTCTCCTTGGAAAAAACCGACGCCAAGTATAAAAAAAGGAAAAATAATAACAGAATATACATTATTCCGAATAAAATTAACCAGGGAAGTTCTTCGTGCCGGGGTTTAAAAAATCCTAAAAAGAAAAAAAGGGGAGCCTGGGCAGCCCCTAAAAGAAAGATCCTCCAGAACAAGGATTGAAGTTTGTCAAATTTAAATGGAAAATTCATTGGTTATTTTTTTTGTCCAACCTTGGATACTGGAGCCTGCCCCGGACCTGACCTGGGGGCGACGGGATGACGGCTTGGGAGACATTTCCCAGACCCACAATGCTTATGTTTATCAAATACCGTGCCAAATTAATAAGGCGATCATTAGGCAGGGCATTATTAAATAAATTACATAAAATTAATTAGTTAACCAAACAGATGGAAGGGCCTTCTTGGCGAAAGGGCTGGAAGAGAGAATCTTTTAGATGACACCTAAGTAACCCAATTAATTTCCCATGAAATGGTGGTTGATTATGATATAAATGAAAAACTCATCGGGCAGTTCAAGGGGAACGGTAAAACGGCGGATGAACAAAAGCCTTATTTCGATGTGGAGGGCCTGGTTTGAAAATCGGGTCCAAATTGATTATAGATAAAACAGGGATTCCCTGGCGCCCTTGACACCTGGAAATAAACCCTTTAAGTTGAACACCTGAGCGAAAATCGGTTCTGGTTCATAAAGGTCTGGGAATGCGTATCTTAGTGGTTGAGGATGACATCAAGATTGCCTCTTTTATTGTTAAGGGTTTAAAAGCCGCCGGCTACGCCGTGGATCAGGCCCTGGATGGAGAAACGGGCCTTGATATGGCCTTAACTGAACCCTACGACACGGCCGTCATTGACATTATGTTGCCAAAACGGGATGGGCTGTCCCTCATCGAAAGGATGCGGAAAGCAAAAATTCGGACCCCGGTGATCATTCTGAGTGCCAAGGGGTCCATTGATGATCGGGTCAAGGGCCTTCAGACCGGTGGCGATGACTATATGACCAAGCCGTTCGCTTTCTCCGAACTTCTGGCCCGGGTGCAGGCCTTGATTCGCAGGACCAGCGGCCTTTCCGAGCCCACCCGTCTGACCGTCGGCGATCTGTCCGTCAATCTCCTCACCCGGGAGGTGACCCGGGGAGGGAGGAAAGTCGACCTCCAGCCGATCGAGTTTTCCCTGCTGGAATATCTCCTGCGCAGTGCCGGCCGGGTGGTCTCAAAAACGATGATCATGGAACATGTCTGGAATTATAATTTTGATCCCCAGACCAATGTAGTCGAAGCCCGGATCTGCCGGCTGAGGGATAAAATCGACCGGGATTTTGAACGGAAACTGATCCATACCATCCGGGGAGTGGGATATGTCCTTAAGGAAACCGATTAACCTTGGCAACACCCTGGCCTTTCGTCTGACCCTCTGGTATGCCGGGATTTTCACCCTCTCTTCCTGTGTCGCCTTTCTTTTGTTCTATATGCTTATCACCTCCTTTATGCGGGAGCAGACCGATCAGGAGCTTTTAGGACAGGTCAATCGTTTCTCTACGCTCCTGGGCTCGGAAGGGGTTGAGGCCGTCAAAAGCGTGGCCTTGGTAGAGGCCCAGGCCGCCGGCGAAAAAAAGGTTTTCTTTCGCTTCCTTTCCCGAAACGGGCAGGTTTTTTCATCATCCAATATGGCCTACTGGAAAACGATCTATATCACCGAAGGGGCCATCCGGGAATTACTGCACGGCGGCCGGTCCGTCTTTGAAACCCTATCCATCCCGGACCGCACGGATAAAGTCCGAATCCTGTATGCCATGATCGATCCCAACATCATATTGCAGGTGGGACTGGTTATGGAAAGTTATTCCCGCTTTTTGACTGCCTTTAAGAGGATCTTCATCATCACCATGTCCATCTTGATTCTGGCGGCTGCCGGCCTGGGCTGGTTCATGGCGCGGCGGGCCGTCTCCGGGGTGGAGGCGGTGACCCGGACGGCCAGAAAGATATCCGCAGGCACCCTGGCAGAACGGGTCCCGGTCAAAGGGCGGGGTGACGAAATCGATCAACTGGCCCATACCTTTAATCAGATGCTGGACCGCATTGAGAGCCTGCTCACCGAGATCAAAGAGATGACGGATCACCTTGCCCATGATCTGAAAAGTCCCCTGACCCGCATTCGGGGGCACGCCGAAGTAACCCTGACCACCGCCAAATCCCGGAACGAATTTGAAACCATGGCCGCCGGCACGATCGAAGAGTGCGACCGGCTCCTGGACATGATCAATACCATGTTAATGATTTCGAAAACCGAATCCGGGGTGGACACCTTTACCGCCGAGGAGATCGATTTAACCGCTCTGGTGCAGGATGCCTGTGAACTGTTTTCGCCCCTGGCGGAAGATAAAGGCCTGAACTTGAGCTGTGAAGTCCCGGAGAGCAGTCGTCTGAAGGGGGATACCCGAATGATACAGCGCCTGCTTTCCAATCTTATAGATAATGCCGTCAAATATACCCCCTCCGGAGGCTTTATTACCGTTTCTCTTGAGGAAAGAGAGGAAACTCTGGTGATGGTCGTCAAGGACACCGGGATCGGTATTTCTTTCCAGGAACTTCCCCGCATTTTTGAGCGCTTCTATCGCTGCGACCAGAGCCGGTCCCTGGAGGGGATTGGATTGGGCTTAAGTTTGGCCAGGTCTATTGCCCGGGTCCACGGCGGAGATATTACCGCCGGCAGCCCCCCGAATCAGGGGAGCATTTTTACGGTCACCCTTGCCAAATCCGGGTCTTCCTGCTCCTGAACCCCGGACTTCCAACATGACCAACTTGTAATCTTCCGGTCATCTTCAGATCATCTTCCCGGGTTATAATTCCTCCAAAAGAAGAATGGCCTCTATTCGAAATCCCACCACCTTCAAAAGGAGGAAAAGCATGGAACCCAAAAAACGATTCAAAACCATTTTTATCGCACTGATCATGGTCGGAGTCCTGATGGGAGCAGGACTGGGGGTGTCCCTGGCCGTCAGGCATTCCAATGCGGCGGCTTCACCGCAGGCCGCCGTTTCCCAGACCATGATGGTCCCGGCAACTTTTAGTGATCTGGCGGAAAAAGTCCGTCCCGGGGTAGTCAATCTCCAGGTAGTCAAAAAAGTAAAGAACATCGGACTGAGGTCACCCAATTTCCCCGGATTTCCTTTTGGGGAAAAGAACCCCTTCGGTGATTTTTTCGGGCCTTTTTCTCAGGGAAACCCGCCAAAGGGCTTTGAGCAACGCGGGATCGGGTCCGGATTTATCATCAGCCGAAACGGATATATCCTGACCAACAACCATGTGGTCGAGGAGGCCGACCAGATTAAAGTCAAGCTCAGCAACGGTCAGGAGTATAAGGGGAAGGTCGTGGGACGGGATCCCAAAACCGATCTGGCCCTCCTCAAGATCGAAGGGGTTTCGGATCTCCACGCCCTCAATCTGGGCAACTCAGAGGACCTCAAGGTGGGAAGTTGGGTAGTGGCCGTGGGGAGTCCTTTCGGATTGGAACAAACCATAACCGCAGGCATTATCAGCGCCAAAGGACGGGTGATCGGCTCCGGGCCCTATGATAATTTTATTCAAACCGACGCCTCCATTAACCCCGGCAACAGCGGAGGGCCCCTCATCAATATGAAAGGTGAGGTGGTCGGCATCAACACGGCCATTATGGCCGAGGGCCGGGGGATTGGCTTTGCCATCCCGATCAATATGGCCAAAGAGATTTCCGCTCAACTCCAGGACAAGGGTCATGTCACCCGGGGCTGGTTGGGCGTGACCATCCAGGAGGTGACCCCGGAACTGGCCAAATCGTTTGGTCTCAAGGAAAATAAAGGGGCCCTGGTTGCCCAGGTAGGACCAAACAGCCCGGCGGAGAAGGCCGGTATCGAGCAGGGGGATATCATTTTTGAATTTAACGGCCAGACCGTTTCGGGGTCAAAAGACCTGCCCCGGATCGTGGCCTCCACCCCGGTGGGGAAAATGATCACCCTAAAGCTGTACCGAGAAGGGAAAGCCATGGATCGTTCCTTGAAAGTAGGAGAAATGAACGAGAAGGGAGAAGGTGCCAAGTCTTCTTCTTCCCATCAATCTCTGGGGATTACGGTTCAGGATATTACCCCTGAAATCGCTCAGGAACTCGGTCTGAAGAAAGCGGCCGGTGTGGTGGTGGCGCAGGTTGAACCCGGGAGCCCGGCTGCCGAGGCGGGACTTCAGGAAGGAGATGTCATCCGAGAGGTCAACCGGAAAGCGGTCAAGAATGCCGATGAGTTTCTTCAGAAGCTGGAAAAGGCCAAGGGTCAGGACACCGTCCTGCTATTGATTCAGCGGGGTGATCATAAACTGTTTGCGGCCGTAGTCCAGAAGTAAACGGAAAGGCGTCCGATTGGGGAGGGTCTGCTTGTCTCCCCGATCGGGCGCTTATTCTTTTCCCATTGATTTCAATCTAAGCACTCATGCCCGCTTGATGCGGGCACCGATGAGGCATGAAAATCGATTTTTCCGAACCTTAAACCTTACACCTTGGACCATGTACCGTTTTTTTTACTATCAAGGGCCAAAGTTTTCAATCGTATGAAGTTTTCCATTCAGGATCTGTATGATGTTTCTTTCCTCCTGATAGGCGGATAAATAGGCCTTTATTGAGATCCCCATAGTGACTATCCCGGTAATGATAAGAAGGCCGTCCATAATGGACCACAATCCTAACCCGAAGTAGCGGATCAAGGCAATGCCTAAGGCGATTAAGGCCAAACCCGTGCGGATAAAGGCCAGCAAGGTTCGTTGCTTGGCCAGATTAGTCCGGTGATTGGAAAGATAGGTCCGAATAACGGCCAAGGCATTCCGGCCTTTGGCCAAATCGGTCCGTTCCAGTGAATATTCGTTTCTTCGACCGGCCAATTCGGTACGACGATCAGCCAGGGTCGTCCTTTTATCCGCCAAATCGGTCCTTCGGCCTGCCAGATCGGTGCGCCTAACGGCCATTTCGGTCCGGTTTTGCGCCAATTCAGTACTTTTGACCGACAGTTTGGTCTGTTCCTGCATCAATTTGGTGCGCATCTCGGACATCTCGGTGCGCTTTTCAGCCGACTGGGTGCGCAGTTCCGCATTCTTGACTAATTGCTTATCCAGTTCCGTCCGTTCCAAGGCCAGGTCGGTGCGTTTTTCCGCTAAATGGGTGCGCTGGTCGGAGCTCTTCACCAGTTGCTTATTTAACTCTGTACGCTCTACGGAGTGATCTGTGCGGATGGCCGAATTTTTCACCAAATCTTCCGTCAGGGAAGTCCGCCTCCGGGCTAAACCAATTTTTTCCTCCTCCCGATGGTTCTCCTGTTCGGACAACTTCAGGAGGCCCTCGAGGACCGGTTTCTCTTCCTCCATTACCGTGAGGATGGCTTTCAAATAGTAGGGATTACTATTTTCCATTCCGGATTCACTCTCCATAAGGGCTTTCCTTTCACTCCTTTAAAATTTATTCCAGTGCCACCGGGATATCCGCCAGACCGATTTTAACCTCTTTAACCCCGGCCACCTGTTGGGCGACCTCGATCAGATCGTTTTTAATCCGCTGCTTTCCACTATGAAAAATTCCCCCGGTCTCAAAGCTGCCGGTGATCTTAACTATCCCCTTTTCAGCCCAGACTTCCAATTCCAGTCCTTTGGTTCGGTCATGGCCGGCCAATTCCGTTTTCACTTGGCTGGCCATGAGGAAATCTTCAATAATCCTTTTAGAGGCTGGAGATTCCAGGAATTCTTTTTGATTTAGGGTGCAAACAATGATTGCGCAGGCACTTTCCTGACTTATGGCATCCAGGTTAATGACCAGGTCATATAAAGCGGGATCCCGCCA
This sequence comes from Pseudomonadota bacterium, assembly GCA_043798385.1. Taxonomy (GTDB): domain Bacteria; phylum Desulfobacterota; class RBG-13-43-22; order RBG-13-43-22; family RBG-13-43-22; genus RBG-13-43-22. The sequence continues at coordinate 10,538 of JAZDOU010000323.1, read as the reverse complement.
ATCCACATCATATAAAAATCGGGTCCACTTGATTCGACCTTCCTCCATTTTTTCAATGATTTTTTTGGCTTCCTCAAAAGAAATCTTCTGGGTCTCTGACAGTTTTTGGGAGCGCTGAGGAAGGGGGGCAATAACCCGAACCTTTAAGACCTGGGGGACCCCTTTCAATAGAAGATGTCCGGCATGGCCATAATAAACGAAAGGCCCCTTTTGGGCCCTTTCGGCCAGGGCCAATTGAATGGCCGAAAGGTAACGGTTACGTTCCGTGGAAGGGCCTCGGATCAATCCCTTGGTCTTCTCCAACTGTTGCTGGAGAAGGACCTGGGATATCCCAAAACGATTGGAGGCCTCCTGCAGGATCTCCTGACTGACCGCCGGGATGTTCAGTTTCTCTGAAATACATTTAGCCAGGGCTTCTCCACCGCTCATCGTCCCTCTGGAAATAGTTATAATGGCCATCTTTTCTCCTTTATCAATAATCGTTCATGGTAACTCTCGGCCGCCTTTTATTTTTTTGCCAAAGGACGACCTCCGTCAAAGATCGAGGGCCTTTATAACCAGATCCCTGAGTTGAGAAAGTTTAAAGGGCTTGGCGATAAAATCATAGGCCCCTATTTTTAGGGCCTCTCTGGCCTTTTCCACGGTAGCGAATCCGGTGATGATGATAACCTTGGTCTCCGGGGAAACTTTCTGAACCATTTTTAATATTTCGATCCCGTCCAATTCTTTCATCTTAAGGTCGGTGATTAAGACATGAAATTTTTTTACCCCAAATCGTTTAGCCGCCTCGTTAGGATCGGTAAACGTTTCAATGTCGAGGTTTACTTTTTCCAAAGTGGAGCGTAATCGTTCACAAACGATCGGTTCATCATCTAAAATCATAATACTATGAATTTTGTCCATAGACCCTCCCGTCCAGGAGCAGACCCGTTTTAAGCTACTTGAATTTTTTGGCTGCCTTGTCCACTAATTTGACGATTTCCTCCAGCTTAAAAGGTTTGGTGACAAACTGGGCGTTTAAAAATTCGGCTTCGCGGGCCCTTTCAATGGTAGCATAACCGGTAATCACTATAGCTTCAGTATCTTTTTGATGGTCCTTGAGAAATCGTAAGACATCCAACCCGCTTGGACCGCTCATTTTCAGGTCGGTCACCACGACTTGAAAATTTTTTCCCCCCAGCCGTGTTAAGGCCTCTTGGCTATCGGTGAAAACTTCCACTTGGAAACCGGCTTTTTCCAGGACCGGTTGCAAACGTTCCCCTACGATAGGTTCATCGTCAAGGACCATAACAGAAATCTCATCTTTCATGGGAAACCTCCTTCTTGTTTCTATCGACCTATTAATATTTTTTCGTCAGGTAGTATCAAGACTCCACCGGAGAATGGGTTCTTGAAATCCTATGGTTAAGGCGTGGAGCTGTTTTGCTCCTGCCCGTCTTCCTGGAATTTTTCGGTAAAAAAATCGATATCATTTTCGTTCCGCAGCAAGACATCTAACTGTCGGGTGTAGCCTATTAATCTTCCGATTAAGCGAAACTTATCTGCCATCAGGGGCCGTTCGACCTTTTTTATTCTGGCGGTAATGAGTTCCCCCTTGCTCTCGATGGCAAAGTCATTTTTTTCCAATATCTGGGCCAATACCTTGACCCTTCTGGCCCGTCGAGTGGCCTCCGTGACCCCTCCGAAGAAACGAAAGTAGATATAGTTGCTGTTGCGGTCTTCGGACATATTGCCGTCAATCAGATTAAAGTGATAACCCAGACCTAAATTCAGATTGATATATTCTTTGGAAACAATGGCCAGATTGACATTCAGTCTCTCTGTGGAAAGGGCCTCGGTGGAGGGATTGCGGGTGAAGCTGGCCATGAATCCCCTGAGATCCAGGTCAACCGGTTGGGACTGCCAGACACCGGGCGCAATGAGGGACTTGAGCAGGATCGACAAAGGCTCACAAAGCACTTCTTCCAAAGATATTTCGTTGGAGGCAATGCCTGATTTGATCCCGCCTCCGATATCGAGCACCGTCAGATCCAGGGGGATGGGCAGCTTCAGTTTGGTCAAGGAATGAATAAAACTCAACTGGCTGGGGTGGATCCCCTGGGCTATTTTTCGTACCGCCATTTCATGGCAAAAGCGGATGATGTCGTGGAAGGTTTTACAATGGGCCGGATCAAATTCATTGGATTGGGGGTCCGTTATGTTCAGGATGGATATCTTTTTTAACATCCTTCTTAAGAGCTTAAATTCGTAGGTTTCTTCATAGGGTATCTTCTCAATCAGTTGGGCGGTCAGGAGTTCCTTGACGATACCCTGATAAATCACATTCTCCTCGGCATCGACGGTCACTTCCATTCCGGGTTTTAAAACCTGAGTCGCCGAGGTGGTATCCACAATGGTGGGGACCCTGAATTCCCGGCAAATCGTGGCCATATGACCGGTGACGGCCCCGATATCCGTTACCACCGCACTGGCCAAGGGGACTAGTTTGGACATACGGGGAGAAGTATGTTTTAAGACCAGCACGGCGCCGCGGGGGAAAAGGTGGCTTTCTTCCTCGGATTGAACCTGGAAAACGGTCCCTGCCCCGATCCCACGGCTGGCGATGACCCCGGTGTCCTTTAAGAGAATCGGGTAATTCCGGGCGGCCGTGATCAGCCGGCTTTTATCCAACTTCAATGTTCCGGAGAATTGCAAAGGTCTGGCCTGAAGATAGATAACCTGTCCTTCTTGATCAATGGACCATTCGATATCCTGAAAGGATTTCATGTATTGTTCTATACGGATGGCCCCTTCAATGATTTCCCGCATCATCGATTCTTCCAGGCAAGGGACGGCCTGCCTTTCCGGAGGGACCGGAATTAAGGCGATGTCCTTTGGCTCAGCCAAGGCGTATTGTTTGGTCTTATGGCCCAGATGTTGCCACAAAATGGGATAGGGGAAGGTTTTGGAAACCTTATACTGGTCCACCTCTCCCTCACCATCCACCACCAGCTTGCCTAACCCCCAGCAGGCCGATATAATCATGGCTTCCCCATCCAAACCATTGGGATCGGCGGTGTAAATGACCCCGCTGACCATCGGGGAAATCATGGGCAGACAGCCAACGGCCATGGCCAGTTCCTGTTGCCGGCTGCTTCGTTCCTTACGATAGGTGATGACCTGAGGTGAAAACAAACTGGCCACGACCTGTTTGTAACCGAGGTCTATTTGAGAAGAGGGAACATTTAAAACCGTGGTATACTGCCCGGCATAACTGATCTGACTGTCTTCTCCCAGGGCGCTGCTGCGGACCGCCCAGCCTGCGGAAGGGAGGTTTTTCCAGGAGGTGAGGATTTTCCGGATAGCCTTCTTAATTTCCGGAGGCATTTTGGCCTCAAGGATCAGTTCCTTCAAGGCCTTGGCCTTTTCCTCCATGACCTCGGGGTTAAACTTGCCTTCACATAGGGGGGCGACCCATTCTTGAAGACGGTTGTATTCGATGAATTGCTTAAAGGCGTAGGTGGAAATGACAAAGCCCTCCGGAACCCTTAACCCCAGCCGGTTTTGCAGTTCCCCCAGGGTGGCCATTTTTTCTCCCACAAAATCGGACATTTCTTTGTTCAACGCCTGTATGGGATAGACGTAATCCCCCTTGGGGAGGGTGAAGCGGGAATCCAATTCCCCACGAATTTCCATTTTTGCCTTTTCGAAAACCTCAAAAAGGTCCAGGTATTTTTTGGGGGTCATTAAATTGAGATCATAGATGACCTTATAGACTGCTTCCTCCAATTCGGTAACGACATTCTCGATATACTGTTTGTCAAAAAGATAATCACCCCCCAGTTTTTCGCCCATATCGGCCATGAGGTCCAGGGCCTGGTTGTTGTAATCCAATAGTTCTCTAAAGGTCTGAAAGAGGAACTGAAGGGACAACTCCTCCTCGTTTTTTTTACGTCCAAAAAAATAGTTAAAGGGGTTTATCATGGAATCAGTGACCCTGTGGAAATTCGTTCAAGACTGTTAGTGACCTCCCTTGGAGGTAAAGACGATGCCGATCAATAGTCCGCTGAAGGTGGCGATGATTACGGCCAGAATACCATATAATAAACCTTTTTGGAGGGCCAAACTCGAAATCAGGGCCGGGAATCCCACCAACTCCACCACAATGGAACTGGAGTGGAGCAGCCTGCCCTTCCCTTCTTTAAAGGCGATCAATTCCAGGGCATAGGTTCCGGGATAAATTTTTGAGGGCAGCTCCAAAACGGCATCAGCCTGATCCCAAACCCCTTTTTCCAGTGGTTTGATGTGGACCGTTCCTTCGACGATCCAATATAGACCGTCCGCCTCTTTTAATTTAATCAATTCGTTGAGAAGCAGGGGCTCGGCTTCCCGGTTTTTACTTTGCAGAGTCCCGGAAAGAAAGGAGAGATAATCCAGCGGCATGGTTTTCGATCCGCCCCCGGCCTCCAGGGAAGTCAATTTCTCCGAAGTCCAGAGGAGATAGACCTTGGGAAGATTGCGGAAACGGACCTGCTCCACATTCATCCATAGGCCCCCCACTCTCCCTTTTTTCATGAGGGTTAACTCCTCCCGTGGTCCGATAAGTCTCAGGGCGACCTTGTCCCCAAAAGGGACGACGGCCCTGACCTTGACCTTTTCTCCGGAAAAAAAGAAGCCGATTCGAATGGTTTTGGGTTGAATCACATCAATCCCGATGGCGGCGTTCTGGGCATAAGCCCCCGGAATGCTAAAAGAGAAAAGGATAAACCCTATCAAAAAAGAATAGACCCTATGGATTAACCAAAGCCGGATCATGATTAATGGCCTCCTTTATACGATAAAAGTACCTTGGGACTTACGACCAGTCCGAATAACATCTGAACCATGACCACCAGGATAATGACGGCCAGAAGAATTTTGATCTGGTCGCCTTTTAACCGTTTGCTGATACGCGTTCCGATTTGAGCACCACACGATGATCCCACCAGAAGGATCAGGGCCAGGATAAAGTCCACGCTGTGGTTGATGTGCGCTTGCATGATGGTGACATTGACGCAGGTGAAAAAGATTTGAAAAAGGCTGGTCCCCACAACCACATGCATGGGCATTCGGAGCATATAGACCATGATGGGTACCATGATAAAGCCGCCTCCAACGCCCATGATGGCCGCTAATATCCCGACCAGACCTCCCAACAGGAAGGGAACGATAAGAGAAATCTCTATCCCCGACTTAGCAAAGTGGAGCTTGAACGGCAAGCGGCTCATCAAGCGGGCATAAAAGGAGGGCGGTTTTTGAGTCGAGGTCCGGGGCTCTTCGACCAGGGAGGTCTTCTTAAGGCTTTGCAGACTTTCCAGAAACATATAGCCGCCGATGATGCCCAACATGGCCACATACGTTATCTTGATGACAAAATCGGCATTTCCGGTGGCCTTTAGTATTTTTACCAATTGAACCCCAAAGGTCCCTCCAAACACACCGCCGATCAGAAGCACGATCCCCATTTTAAAATCGACATTTCCCAGCCGATAATGGGCATAGGTCCCGGAAGCCGAGGCGGCCACGATTTGATTGGAATCTGAAGCGGCGGCTACGGTGGGCGGAATGCCGAACATGATTAATAAGGGGGTGAGCAGGAATCCTCCCCCTACTCCGAAGAGGCCCGATAAAAATCCAACCAGTCCGCCCAGTCCCATTAGGAGAAAAATGTTGATACTGCTGGCGGCTATGGGTAAGTAAATGGAAAAATGCATACCTTATCTCTCCTTTGATTTTGGAATAAAAACGGAAAAGGTGGTCCCTTGATTGATTTGACTTTTAACGATTATTTTTCCCTCATGTTTTTTGATGATACTGTAACTGGTGGACAGGCCAAGACCGGTTCCTTTTTCTTTGGTGGTGAAAAAAGGATCAAAAATTTGTTCGATGATCGATTGAGGGATGCCGACTCCGGTATCGGTCAGATCTATCTGCACCATCCCGGGATCATCGGTCTTAGTCTGAATCGTCAGGGTACCCCCCTGAGGACAGGCCTGGATGGCGTTGATCACTAAATTGAGAAAAACCTGTTGCAGTTGGCTGAAGTCACCTAACATTTTGGGATCCGATTTTTCCGGGGAGTAATTCAGTTTGATGTTATTTAATTCCATTTCATTGCGGGCCAGTTTTAAGGTCGAACTCAACAGCTCATGGCTGGAAACCGGTACGAAGGTGGGCTGTCCCATCCGGGTAAAATCCAGGAGATTTCGCACCGTCCCGCTGGCCCGTTCCGCCTGGGTGTAGATATCCTGGAGACGTTTTCTTTTTTCCTGATCGGGAAGATTTTCCAGATCATCGATTATCGATTCGGTGGTAATACAAATGTTATTGAGGGGATTGTTCAACTCGTGGGCAATCCCGGAAGTCAGCGTACCGATAGCCGCCATTTTCCGAGACTGGATATATTGCTCCTGATTTTTCTGGAGCTGGTCCATCATCCAATTAATGGCCATAGCCAGCCGGGAAAATTCATCCTTATATCTCTTGGCGGCGGTTATGGGCGTAAAATCTCCTTTGGCGATACGCATGGTATAATCCACAAAGCGATTCAAGGGCCGGACGATCTGTTTGGCTAAAAAATTGGTCAGGTAGACGACAACGCCTAAAAAAACAACCAGGAAAGCCAGCGGCAATTGACGGGACAGACGGGTTATCTCTTCAACCTGTTTTCGTTCCTGCTCCACTAAATTCCGGGCTAAAAAGATCATCTCGGCCCCATGCTGTCTCAGTTCCGTTTCAATTTCAGAGACCGACGGGGTTTGGCCACCAGGAGTTTCCTGCTTGGGCCTTAGATAGTTTAGTAATTTTTCATAGCGATCCAGGTGGGCGATCATCTTATTTAAATCACCCTGCCCGACAACGGCTGTGATGCTGGCGGCTTTTTGTTTGAGGAGCTCTCTGGCCGTTTGAACGTTCTCCAAGGCATCCGGCAGGTTGGTTCGGTAAAGAAAAAAGTTTTTTTCATATCTGCGGGCCTGCTGGATTTCAAAGGTATAATTATTGAGCGTTTCCATGAATTTTACTTTTTTATCAATGCTGAAACTGAGCATCAGGTAGGTAATACTGACCCCGGCCGAAAAAAGAAAAAGCAAAAAGAATCCCAGGATAATCTTGGTCCTGATATTCCTGGCAGGTCTTTCCGTCAGACCTTTTTGGGCCTCGGCCAGGGCCGGTTGATCCAGGGCCAGGCTGGTTACCATTCTGTCCTTAGCCAGTTCCATTGAAGAAAAATCTGAATGGTTTTCTTTCATGGCACCTCTCAGGCAAAGGCCGGGTAATCCCCGGCCAGAAAGCGGTCGACATAATGACGTACACTGGATTCATTTTCCATCAGCATATCCAGTTGGCGGGCACAGCCCATGAGTCTACCCAACAACTCCAGACCGGCCTCGGAAGGTTGCTGAGGATATCCCCTCAGCCAGGCTGTGACCAGGTCTCCACGAAGGTCGACACTAAACCGTGAAGATAATAAGACCTGACTCAAAAACCGGGCCCGCAAATCCCGGCGCTGAAGGCTTCCTCCGCCCCCGCGAAACCGGAAGTTGACATAGTTATTTTCGGTAACCGGGCTGATGAGGCTATCAATCATGGCATAATGATAAGCCAGTCGGATATTCAGGTTCAGGTAGTCCTGAGCTACCAATAGATAGTTGGGATCTCCCAATTTCCGCATGGCCCCCATGTCCTGGCTTAAGGAAGAGGACATGACCGAGGCAAAGCCTTTTATACTGATATCCGTCCTGCCGGACCAGCTTATCCGGGGATGGCTGATCCCTTTCCAGAGGGCCAGGAAAGGAATAGAGCGAATCTCTTCGGGCTTGATCTCTTTGTGGGATATGGCTTCCGGGGTTAATCCGCCCCCCAGATCCTGGACAAAGAGATTGAATGATAGTTCCGAAGACAGTTTATGGGCTGGGAGACCTTTTTTGCGGGATTCCCGATCGCCGACTTCAAAAAGAGAGGCGATTCCTTTTTCATGGACAAAGCGGATGACATCATGGATGGACTCCATGGCCTCCGGACGAAACTGACGGGACTGGGGATCGGTCAGCTTGAGTTTGAGAATCAGGTCATGTAAGGGACTATCGATCGGTTTTATTTTAGGCTTGGCCAAACGGGCCAAAGTCCTTTCCCGGATATCCGGCCAGATGGAACCCTGAAAAACCTGTCGATGGGTGGCATCCAGGCTCACCAAGGCCCCGGGTTTAAGCCTTTGAGTTGCCAGAGGGACTTCAAAGAGAGAGGGTACCCCGAATTCCCTGAGCAGGGTGGCGGCATGGCCGGTCGGATGTCCTTGTTCGGCGATAAAACCGGCCAGAACAGGTAGAAAGGCCCCTATCTCCGGCACGGCCTGGGGGACCACCAGGATGACCCCTTCGGAGATCGTCGGGAGATCTTTGGGCTGGGAGATGATCTTGACCGGGGCAATGGCCCTTCCCGGGAAGACCGTAATGCCTCCGGAAAGGATCGGCTGGCTTTGGGGGGGTGGGGCCGAGGTTTCCTGGAGGCTGGTCAGTCGTAAGGGGCGGACCTGCAGGAGCCAGATTTTCCCCTGACGGTCAAGACACCATTCCATGTCCAGGGGCACCCTGAATCGATCTTCTACGGCCAAGGCAACGGTCATCAAGCGGGTTATTTCATCCGGAGTCAGGGAGGGAGCGGTTTGCTGGTCCGAAGCAATCTCCGTTCGCACCAATTGCCCGGAATTACCCGCTACCAGCCTAACCTTTTTAAGGGCAATCCGGCTTTCCATAATGTCCGAACCATCCTTCCGGTTGACTCGAAACAGATCAGCCGGGGCTTGTCCTCCCACCAGATCTCCTGCCAAGCCCCAGGTTGAACTGATCAGGATCTCGTCCAGGTCCGGCCGGCCGGGATCCCGGGTATAGAGCACCCCGGCACTACGGGCCTCTATCAAAGGGATGAAAAGCACTGCCATGGGGGTTTCGACCTCGTTGATTCCCCCTGAAAGGCGATAGGAAATGGCCCGTTCGCTGAATCGACTGGCGACGACTTTTTGATAGGTCTTGGCCAGATCAGAGCCGGGGATGTTCAAAAAGCTTTCAAATTGACCGGCAAAGGAAAGATGACCATCTTCTCCTATGGCGCTGGAGCGAACAGCCCAATGTTGAGAGGCAGGCCAGTGACTTTGAGCAAAGTCCTCAATGGTCTCCTGAATGAAACCAGGCAGAGGCGAGAACTCGATAATCTCCCTGATCCTGGCTGCCTTGGATCGAAACCGTTCCAAGTCGTTGCTGATCACCAGGGTATCCAGGAGACCCCGGATCTCAGAGGCCAGGAGCCGTTCTGAGATCCAGGACTGATAAGTCAAGGCGGTAACGGCAAAACCATCAGGGACCATCTCGGGAAAGATTTTTTTTAACTCTCCGAGATGGGCCGCCTTGCCGCCCACTTCCTCTTCCAACCCGGTGCCGATCTCGGAAAGGGGAATCAGCCAACGGAGAGGCGAAATCCTTTTGGAATCCTTAAGGGTCGAAAGAACCTGTTTTTCGATTTTCAAGTAGGCCGGATATAAACTCTGATAGCGATTATCGGCCAACTGATTGAGGTCTTCAATCATCAAAAGGGTCCCGTCCAGGAGGCTGCGAATCTGATGTTCCAAAGAAGCCGAACCGATGGGGAGAAATCGAAGATCGGCCTCCAGATCGGCCATCGTTTCCAATAAACGGCTGTTTTCCCCCAATAGGGATTGAAATCCCTGAACTTTATGACGGACAATCCGGGTTCCCGAAGATGAGGTGATCGTCTGTCCCATGTTCTCCTTTTAGGTAGTCGGACTGATCGAGGAAAGCCCTTTGAATCCCAGGGCCTCAGCCGCCCGAACGATGACCTCTCTCAGGTCATTGGGTTTAAAAGGCTTGGCGATAAAATCAAAGGCCCCTTTACTCAGGGCCTCCCTGGCCACCTCTACTGTGGCATAGCCGGTGATCATGATCACCTTGGTGTGCTTCGATCGGTCTTTGACCTTTTCCAGGATTTCGATGCCGTCGATATCATCCATGCGGATGTCCGTGACCACGATATCGAAGGTCTTTTCCTGAATACGATCCAGGGCCTTTTTGGGATCCTCAAAGACTTCCACCTCGCTCCCCATTTTGTTCAAGGCCGGACCTAATCGTTTGCCCACGATGGGTTCGTCATCCAGGATAAGGATCTGCAGTTTTTTTTCCATCTTTATTACCTCCCGTAATTTAACAGGCTAATGAAAAATGCCCATCTGCGGCGTTGGCCTCATCCCTCGTCATTCCGACGTACGTCTTGGTACGCCTCATTCCTCGGAATGTCGGCCGCCTGGCATTTGAGCCTTTTTGATCAGCCGGTGTAAAAGGAATTTTTTAACATAGTTAAACCCTGATGGCTTCGTAAAAAGTCCAAAAAGGGATGGGTTTGTAAAAAGCTCCAGATGCGAGGCGCGCAAATCCTGAGGAGTGAGGCGTACTTACTGGTACGCCGCAATAAGCCTGCCCCGCTGAAAAGCGGGGAAGGATGCAGCGCAACAA
>JAZDOU010000302.1:0-6132 GCA_043798385.1 Pseudomonadota bacterium | reverse complement strand
TGCAATTTAGCTGATTCGAGGACATGGCGATTAGAAGTAAAGACCTGGATTTCCGAAACGATACGAGCGTGGTCGGCTGCCAAGTTATGACGATATTCCTTTGTTGTAATGGGGCCGTTGATTCGCTCATAAATTTGACGTTCGGTCCTCTCAATCAGGTGAGAAAGTTCCGCGAAAAAGCCCAGCGTAGGCAGGCATCAGCCGGCAAGTCCTGAGCGCGGGGATCGTTCCCCAAAAAATTACGAATTTTTGCCGGAATCCCTTGTCTTTGACAGAGATCAAGACTAACCCCTCTTTATCACAATTCCCTCTATTTACCGAAAAGCTGGTTCAAGCGTAAAAGCAGGGAAAGATCGCCCATAACCTTGTGTTTCTGTTCTATAAACATCTGCTGGCCATCGGCCTTGCCGGTAAGAAAACGCCGAATCTAACCGGAAGGGGGCTTGATTAATTCAAAAAATAAATGATCTCGAGTCCTTGATCTGTCCCAACTGCCTGGGATTGATTCAAGTTATCAGCATTATAGAGGACCCAATAGTTTTCAACCAAATTTTTTTACATAGTCTATTCCTCATTTGGACCGAGGAACCGTTCTCCGTTAAAATGGATGAGATGGGTCGGAGAATCAGCGATCCAAACTTCCGTTTCCCAGGAGATGTCATCGAGATATTTCATTATCGTTCTTCGATCGGCAAAGGCGGTTACATAGACTATCCCGGCATTTGATCCGAAAAATAACTCCTTCAACTCCTGTCTACGCTTGGGGTTAACGGGTCCGTGGCTGGTGACTGCTTCTATCAAAACGAGCCAGTTTTTTTCAAGGTAATGGACAACGATGTCCGGCATTTTGCCGTGTTCTTCTACCGTTACACCCAACCTTTTCAGTGCCTCGAGATCGAAATAGGCCCATTTTGTCTGGGTATCTCCGACGTAGATGATCCGGCCGCCCGGCGTGAAGAGAGAACAAAAATCGCCGATGATTTTCTTAACCAGGACATTATGCCCACCGACCGACAACCGGATCTCCTGTCCATTCGTAAATTTTACAGGGATGCGCCGTTTATTTCGTTCGCGGGCATAGAGTCTTTTCAGTGTCTCCACTGTTTTCAGATAAGCCCGCAAATGTTTAGGCCAGTTAGGTTTTCCAAACTCTCTAAGCAGTTTTAAGGCCGCCGGTTCGATTTGATAAACCGCTTTTGGGCTGTTTGTGGGCCTGGAGGGCTTATCAGGATTCGGCACAACCAGAGCGGCCTGTAGAAATTGGTGGACCGTCTGGCGACGGACGGTTTCCCGGGTATTGGGCGCATATTTTTTGCCATAATATTCGGCAAAAAAATCCATCATGGGTGTAATGCCCATTAACGGATCACCGGCGTTCTCCCATAGGTCGACAGGCTTGAGATTCAATAAGGAAAGAAGTGTCAGTGCCGAACGCTCGTTCTGTTGCTGCCGAGGGAAACCAAGCGATTCCAAAATCTCCAGTGCCTCTCGGATCTTTCGTTCAATCTTTTTTGTATCGGCTTTTTTAGCCATGGACAGGGCACTCCTTCTCCAAGATCGTATCGATCGATTCCTGATCCGGCATTCGATGCTTCACGTGTGAACCGAGCCTTAATAATTGCTCCCAAGTGGGATAGCGCATTTTTCTGAGATCCGTTGCATTCACCTGGGTGTGACCGCTGAAAAATCGAAAATACTGGTCAAAAAGTGAAGAATTTAAATACAAAGCCATACCTTTTGTGAGATTAGGCGATAACCCTTTACCCCGTGAATGAAAAAAGTTGAGGTGATTTTCAAATCCGACAAAAGCCGAACTGATTCTATTTGGGTCATATATCGCCGCCACAACTCGCCTTCGTTCTTCCTTGGTGGAAAATCGCTTGGTGAGTACGTAATATCCCGCCGGCACAAAGAAATCGCTCGTCTGCAACGAGGACCGTATGGCATTCGGCTTTTTATCCGATTCAACCGGCCATTTAATATAGCCGTCATCGAAATGGCAAGAATAGATAAGGGGAACTGTTCCGTCTTCCGGTGAAGGGCGAAGGTATTCCTTTGACCGGAAATCAACTATGCGCCCCGTAGACACCTCTAATCCAAGTCTTTCCAGCGATGTCGTAAAGCCCCTCATTCGATCTAATATCGTATTATCAGACTCCTTCAAGATCAGCCGTATGAAGGCATCACGGTCGCCAGGGTCAACGACCTGCTCATAAGGAACAGATCGGCTGCTGGCTCTATCAAAATCAAGCCCATCCGATGAAGAGATCGTTAAACATTCCGGCTTACGCCCTCCCCGGACCGCATGATAAATGACATTTTCCTGGAGTACATTGTCGTCTCCAAAGGCCTTTTTACGGGACTCAAACACATGTATCCATCGCAGGCTCATCATATATAAAAACCTGATGCGGAATTGACGGAAATACGGCCCATTACAGAAGCTCCTTGGCGTAATGGCCACCAATTCACCTCCGGGTTCTAACATCCGAGCGATCAGCCAAACAAAAGCAGCGTAGAGATTGGATACCTCGATTCCTGCCTTCTCAAGAGACCGGCGTGTGCAGGATTGACCATTGATCTTTTTATAGGGAGGATTGACGATTGCATGAGTAAATGGCTCATGCTGAATGGAGAACAATCCTTCATCCGTTTGCTCTATGGCCGCCGGAATAAAATCTTCTTCCCGTATCTCACCCTGAAAAGATACCCCATATTCCCGGCAAGTCGACTTGCACCGTTCGATGGCCTCTTTTAAATACGGTAGAACCTGTTCATCATTTTCGTAGGCAACCACTTTAATTGAAGATGGCCGGTGCTTTCCCGAAACCATTTTCTCAACGCACGCCGTAAATAGGACCCCGGCTCCAGCTCCGGCATCCAGAATCCGCACATCTTCCCACTCCCGAACAAACAATGACGCCATAAATCTGGCTATCCTGGCAGGCGTTAAGAACTGTCCAATTTTTGATCGCTCCTGTCGGCTGCTATGACTGTTCAGGGATTTTCTGGCGACATCCATTTGGTTTGAAAGTTCAACCGTCATATCGGGTATCCCGGAATCTGATTTGCTTCCACGTCGATTAAAATGATTTTACATTATTTTAATATTAATGCAATTAATTCATTTGGTTATTTGGATAAACCCTCACAAGGCCAGCGAAGCATCGATTATCTAAATTACGATTTATATCCTCAGGGTTGGCAAGGCCGGTAAGCTGGTCCTATTCCCGGGTAGAGACCGCCCTCCCTTTTCGCCAACGCTGATGGCGCAGAACTGCAGCATAGACGCCCATGGCCCTTTCCGGCGTTTCGAAAAAAGGGATCCCGGCCTGGAAAAAAGCTTCCCCGAAATCCGGTTCGGATCCCGGAAGGTTTACCATAACAAACGCCTTCTGATAGTCCCTCTGGGCTTGGATGATGGATTCCTTGTACTGCCGGTTGAGTTCCGGAGACATCCCCCGGCCCACGACCGCCACGGCATCCACCCCCGGATCCGCGGCCACGGCCCGGGCGGCCCGCCCATAGATATCGATCTCAAGGGAGGCTGTCAGTCCCACGTCTACCGGATTTCGAAGGCTTGTTCCTGTGGGCGGTACAAATTCGGCCAGGAGGGACCGGGTCTCTGCCGAGAGTTCGGCCAGCCTCAGGCCCATGTTTCCGCAGGCCTCGGCAGTAGCCACGGCCAGTCCGCCGGGGCCGGAGAGAATGGCCATCCGGTCTCCCAGGGCCTCAGGCAGGAGAGAAAACCCCATCATGGCATCCACCAGGGCCTCAAAACCAGTCACCGGCAGCGCCCCTCCCTGCCGGACGACCGCTTCCCATATCTCCCGGGAACCGGCCAGGGCACCGGTGTGAGAAGAGGCGGCCCGACTCCCTTCCAGCGTCAGCCCCACCTTCCAAAGGATAACTGGTTTTTCCAATGAGGCGGTTTTCAAGGCCTTCAGGAAATAGGGTCCATCCTTTATCCCTTCCAGATACATTCCAATGAGACCGGTTTCCGGATCATTTCCCAGGTAGGTGAGGAAATCGGCACTTGTCAGGTCGCATTCGTTGCCCAAGCTTACCACTTTACTGAAACGAAGCCCCTTCTGGGCGGCAATACGACCAAGGATATTGGCCAGGGATCCGCTGTGGGAAATAAACCCTATTGGTCCGGACTCCCGGGAAAGCTGGGGGAAAAAGGAAAGCCCGGTCTTTGGAGAATAGAGCCCCATACAGTTCGGGCCTAAAAGCCGCATACCGGAAGTCCGGGCTATCCGGGTGAGTTCTTCTTCCACGGCCTTTCCTTCAGCGCTACCCGTCTCTTTGTATCCCGCGGTAAAGAGTACCGCACCCTTTACCCCTTTGGCCGCACACTCCTTAACAATGGGAAGTGCGCTGTAGTGGGGGACCAAGATGATGGCCAGGTCCACCGGCCCGGGGATGGCCGACACACTGGGATAGGCCTTAAGTCCGTCGATCTCCTCGGCCTCCGGATGAACAGGGTAGATCTTTCCCGAATAACCCTGGTCCTGGAGGGCTATAAGGAAAAGTTTCCCGGCCTTCATTCCCCGGGGAAGTCCCACAATAGCCACGGATCTGGAGTTAAAAAGGGCCTCCAGTTGAATGGTTAGTTCCTGGTTCGGATTCATGAGTGCAGTTTCCTCCAATGCCCATCTGACGGCTTAATAAACTGCCATCTTAGAGCGAAAAATAGTCTAGTGTTTAATCTTCAGTTATTGATGACTGCCTCCGGCCACCAGCCTATGGTGGAGACATAGCGTCTGAAAGAGAGGTTCTCGCCGGACTCAATCTCCCTGATCCAATCCCCCAGATGAGAGGCATGATGAATGATGAGGGGGATACTGTGATGAGGCAAGATATCCTCTTCCAGGGCATAGCGGTCCATCACTGCCCGGGTCTTCTCCTGCGACTCCGGTGTGTCCCAGGGGGTTGGATGAATAAATCCATGGGCGGCACCCTCTTGACGACTATAGGCCCACTGAAGAGGAAAGAGCCGTTTAAAGCGGCGCAGGATATGGACGGCTTCCAGGTTTGTTCTCGTGTCCAAGCCTTTGTGCAGGTTATGAAGGATGCGATCATCAAACGACTCAAAGCCGATCGAGGCCGCCAAAAGGCGCACCCCCATCTCCCTGGCCAGACGTAAGGCCTCCTCCAGTCCGGCCTGGTCTTTCACCAGCCCATCAGCCCGGAGGGTGAGATTAATCTGGGAGATCTTCAGGCCGCCTTCTTTTATCTTCTTAAGGAGATGAGGAAGGCCGGGTAAGGGGTTTTCATTGATCAGTTCAAAGGGGATTCTGCGCTGATCCGGCAACCCGGGCAGGCCTTGTATCTGGGCCAGGACCGTCTCCAGATCCAGGAGCCCATGGTAGCCTTTATCCACAGCCACATCACAAAAACTGCACCCTTTGAGGGGCAGACTGACCTTTTTCCGGTTTGACCCCGAGAGAAAAGAGGGGTAATCCAAATCGATCCATTCGGCCCGGGCGGCCTGGGGGCAGCCGATTTGTTGCAAGACCTGGGCAGTTGCCACCGGCAGCGCTGTCAGGCCTTCCTGGCCGAACCGATAGATCTGGTCCCAGTTCACTTTTCTTAAATAGTGTTCATCCCAGGGTTGCCGGGGATTTTGAATCACCTCTCCGGGCTTACCGACATAGAGCAGGCCGGGGGTCTGGTGCCAATCAGGGTTATCAAGATTATTTAAAAGATGAATAGCCTGTTCGGCCGGCCCCCACAGGGCACAACTGAACTGCGGGATTAACCCGGCAAAACGATGGCCATATTGGCGCCATCCCTTTTCACCCAGATAATCCACATCGGCCTGTGGCCCGGCCAGGATGGTCATGGCCCCCTCTGCTTTCAGTTCCCCGGCCAGCGCAAACAGATCTTCACGACCGCTGAGCGTAGAAAAACCGATTACCGGCCGATCCTTTCCGAAATATTCGCCCAAAATCCGTTTTACCTGGGTCTTATCGTCCTGCCGGTCAAGGGCAATAACCAGACAATCATAAGGGGTCTGTTGCCGGATAATGGTGGCCGCCATCTGCGGTCCCAACAGGCCATAGCTCTCACCGGAAAAATAACTGCTGATAATGGCCATCTTTTTTCTTGTCATGGTGTCGGGACCTT
>JAZDOU010000295.1:0-3424 GCA_043798385.1 Pseudomonadota bacterium | reverse complement strand
TTTTACCATAGAATATCGTGGAATCATTTCTTGAAAAACTTAAAAAAATTCCTTTGGGTGAGACGATTTGTTTTCACCACAGGATACCGGCCCAACCTTCCCGCTGGGGAAGCCCAAGGGTTCCTTTTCCAGAATTGATTCAACAGGCCTTAGCCGAGAAGGGGATTACCCGGCTGTATTCCCACCAAGTAGAGGCCTTGGAGAAAATTCAAAAGGGAGAACAGGTTATTATCTCCACTCCCACGGCCAGTGGGAAATCCTTGATCTATGTCTTGGCCACCCTGCTCCATCTGATTCAAGAACCTTCTTCCAAGGCCTTATACCTATTTCCGATCAAGGCCCTGGAACAGGATCAAAGGAAGATTTTGGAGGAATGGGCGCCAAGCCTGCCTTTTCTTCCTCAACCCTTTTCGGCTATTTACGATGGAGATACCCCGGTTTCCCAAAGGAAAAAGATTCGCCAAACCCCTCCTGCAGTCTTGATCTCCAATCCTGATATGCTCCATATGGGGATCCTGTCCTATCATGAGCAATGGAAGGATTTTTTTCAAAATCTGAGATTAGTGGTGCTGGATGAGGCCCATGTCTATAAGGGGATCTTGGGGAGCCATCTGGTCCAAGTCATCCGCCGATTACGCCGGATCTGCCATCTTTACCAGAGTGATCCCCAATTTATACTCTGTTCCGCTACCATCGCCCAGCCTGAAATTTTTTCTGGATCTCTGACGGGTCTTTCCTTTCAGGGGGTTCAAGGATCGGGATTCCCCTCGCCGGCCAAACATTTTCTCTTCTTGAACCCGGATATCAGTCCGGCGGTGGTCGGGGCCCGTCTCCTGGCCTATTGTCTTTCTAAAGGGAAAAAGACTATTCTTTTTACTCAGGGTCGAAGAGTAACGGAACTGATTCATATGTGGGTGGAACAGATGACTCCGGCCTTAAAAGGCAAAATCAGTTCTTATCGGGCCGGGTTTTTGCCTGAGGAGAGGCGGATCATTGAGCAGCGACTGGCCTCAGGGGAATTGCTGGGGGTTATTTCTACCAGCGCCTTGGAAATGGGGATCGATATCGGCAGCCTGGATGTCTGTTTGTTGGTCGGCTATCCGGGAAGTGTCATCAACACCTGGCAAAGGGGGGGAAGGGTCGGCCGGAGCCGGCGGGAATCGGCCATTATCCTGATCGCCCAGGCCGATGCCCTGGATCAATATTTTATCAGGCACCCGGAAGATTTTTTTGATCGGTGTTTTGAAACCGCCGTCCTGGATCCTGATAACAGCCCCATCTTTAAGGCCCATCTGACCTGTGCCGCCGCTGAATTCCCTCTTGCTCGAAAAGACCCTTTCTTTCAACTGCCCCGGCATCTTCGTGAGGTCCAGGAGTTGGAAAAAGAAGGCCGTTTGTTATTAACCGCCCGGGGAGAGGAATGGGTGTCGGCCAGGAGACGGCCTCATCGGGAAGTCAATATCCGGTCTATCGGCGAGGCCTTTACGATCCTTACCGGCAAGAAAGGGGGAGTCGTGGGGACCTTGGATCGACTGAGGGCCTTTCGAGAGTGCCACCCCGGGGGAGTCTATCTCCATAAGGCCGAATCGTACCTGGTGGAAGAGTTGGATCTAAAGGAAAAGAACGTCTATGTGACCCGAAAGGAGGTCAATTACTATACCCGGATCGTGGCCCAAAAGGAGACCGAGATTATTCAACGAGAACGGGTGCGGCCGGTAGAAAATTTTCTGGTCAGCTTTGGAAAGATCCTGGTGACGGAGACCTTCACCGGCTATGAAAAACGGGCCATTCAAGGGCAGGAGCTCCTGGGAGTCTACCCTTTAGAACTTCCCTCCCAGACCTTTGAAACCGAGGGATTGTGGATTGAGATCGAAAAAGTCATTCAGGATCAGATGAAGGACCAAGGTTTCCATATAATGGGAGGCCTTCATGCCTTGGAACATGGGGCCATCAGTATTTTTCCCCTTTATGCCCTCTGTGATCGGGGGGATATCGGAGGCATCTGTTATCCCCATCATCCCCAGGTGGGCAAGGGGGCGATCTTCATTTATGACGGCTATCCCGGCGGGGTGGGGTTGTCTAAAAGGGGCTATGAAATCATAGAAGGCCTCCTCCAAAAAACCCTCCATCTGATTTCGGAATGCCCCTGTGAGCAAGGCTGTCCTTCTTGTATCCACTCGCCTCAGTGCGGGTCCGGGAATAAGCCTTTGGATAAACAGGGGGCCCTCTATCTGAGCCGATTGCTCCTCGGGCAGGTCCCCCTAACCGCTTCAGAAGGCCGGGCGATCTCTTTAAAGGAACCGAAAAAAGACTTTGAAGCAGATAGGCCCGAGGTCCGGCGGCCTCGTCTGGGGTTCTTTGATCTGGAAACTCAGCGTCTGGCTGAAGAAGTCGGGGGGTGGGGCAATAAACACCTAATGCGTTTATCGGTGGGGGTGGTCTACGACAGCCAGGACAAACGCTATCATCATTATCGGGAGTCCGACAGTGAGGCCTTAATTACCCACCTGAAACAATTTGACCTGGTAGTGGGTTTTAATATCAAAAGTTTTGACTATGGGGTATTAAGAGGGTATTCTTCCTTTGATTTCGATTCGCTGCCGACTCTTGATTTGCTGGAGGATGTCTTGGCCTGTTTGGGTTTTCGCTTGAGTTTGGACCACTTGGCCCAGAAGACCCTGGGGATTCAAAAAAGCGGAAACGGGCTTCAGGCCGTTAAGTGGTTTCGGGAGGGGAAATTCGAACCGTTGTCTCAATACTGCCAGCAGGATGTTGAAATGACCAAGTCTCTTTTTGAGATTGGGCAGGAAAAAGGCTACCTCCTTTTTGAAAATAAAGCCGGCCAAATGGTCCGCTGCCCGGTTGATTGGAGTGTCGAAAGGATTGAGAATCTCTTGAAAAAGGCCAAAAGACTAACGAAAAGGTTTTGAAATGGTTCACTCAAGCCTGGGAATATAGGTCATAGGGGGGTCTTGTTTTGGAGTTGTCCAAAGGTAATTATGAGGTTCCAACCCGGCCCATAGGCAAAGTTGGTTTTGAGGGAGAGACCAGGCCAAAGTCTGTTTCCGGAACAGGTGAAGGCCTTCTGGCGATAAAAAGATCATGTTTTGTCCCGGTAAAGATGATTATGGCTTGCGGATGGACAACTCCAAAACAAGACCCCCCTATGACCCTGGCATAGAAAGTGGGCGATAAATTATCAGTTTACAGGGCGTAAGAAGCTAATATTTTTAAGAGGAGGGTAACTTTATGCCGATTTATGAATACGAATGCCGGGATTGTCTTAAAAAATCCACATTCCTAATCATGAATCTGGAAAGAGAGCTTCCGGAATTAGGCTGTAAAAAGTGCGGCAGCCCGCGGTTGGCCCGGATCGTTTCCCGAGTGAATGTGGTTAAATCTGAAGAAGCCCGGCTGGAGAGTC
>JAZDOU010000289.1:0-3555 GCA_043798385.1 Pseudomonadota bacterium | reverse complement strand
CTGGTTGCGGCTACCGGAATACCTGTCAAGGCCCATTCGATTTATAAGACACTGATCCGAAGCTATCCCCAGAAGGCCCCTTTCCCTTTTAAAAAAGCCTTTTCAGCCTCCTGCTGGCATTGTTTTATGCCGGAGTCTTTTACCCGGGTCCATTGCCTGGAGTATCACAGAGAGAGGCACGAACTTATCGTCGAGGGATTGAATCAATTCCCCGCGGTCCTGGGCGAGGGGCTTCAGGTTCATCATTTGCCCGGTCATACCCCCGATTCGCTGGCCGTCCAAATCGGTGAAGAGGCCCTGATTGTCGGGGACGTCCTCCTGCCGGAAATAACCCCTCATCCCTCACAAGAGCGATTTTACCAACTCACGGATGCCATTCTTCCGCTTCAATATACTCAGGCAGCGCTCATATACGGCTTGAGGGCCTATCTTAGATCTTTAAAACATCTCCGGGAAATAGCCGTGCGATTTCCAGACCTCCTGGTCCTTCCCGGCCACCGCCTTTTCAATAACCATCACTGGAATGTAATCGATCTCAGGGCGCGAGTGGATGAAGTGATAGAACACCATATTCAGCGGTGCGGCGCCATCGTGGAAATTTTGAAAAATGGACCCAGGACGGCTGAAGAAATTGCCCGGGAACATTTTGATCCCAAACTGCTTAAAGGGTTTGGGAGCAATATGGCCGTCAACGAGATTCTCAGTCATGCTGAATTTCTCCAACATAGCCGGGATATTCGCTGGAACGAGGATCAGACCCTGGAAGGTCTGGGAAGCGGCCATTTTGAATCCCTGATACGTCAGGAGACGGGGACCTGATGGTTTTAACTTCCATTCCGAATTGGAAACCAATAGTTTGACCTCCGGGGTTTCCGGATGGAAACTAAATAACGGAAGCCAATTGAATATGCATTGGATAACTCTCCTCTTTGGGTTTTTGGGTGGTATCGGCATCCTGCTTTACGGGATCCAGGTCATGGGAGACGGGCTGCAAAAGATCCTGGGCCGGCAGCTCCGTACCCTTCTGGAATCCATTACCCAAAAACCGGTCCTGGGGGTTCTGGCCGGGGTCCTGATCACCATCCTGTTTCAAAGCAGCACAGCTACCACGGTAATCCTGGTGGGGCTGACCAATGCGGCGGTGATTACCCTCAGGCAGTCCATGCCGGTCATCCTGGGTGCCGATATCGGGACTACCGTTACCGCCCAACTGATTGCCCTGAAATTTACCGAGATTTCTTTATTGATTGTGGGTCTCGGGGCCCCGATTGTTTTTTTCGCCAAAAAGGATCGCCAGCGCCGCTTCGGTCAGGCCCTGGTGGGATTCGGTTTTTTATTCCTGGGGCTTAAAATAATCGGAGATTGCTTAAAACCTCTTCACGATTCCCCGGCCTTCAGCCAGATCCTGTTGACCGGCAGTCGGTATCCGATTCTGGCCGTGACGGCTTCGGCCATAATCACCTTCCTGATCCACAGCAGTGCGGCCGCCATGGGGATCATCATGGTCCTGGCCGGGTATGGCCTGATTAGTTTGAATGCCGCTATTTATCTCCTGTTAGGGAGCAATGTAGGGACTTCCTTTACCGCCCTGCTGGCCAGTATCGGCTCCCGGAGGGAGGCCCAACGGGTGGCCCTGGCCCATTTTTATTCCAAACTCGGGGGCACGGTCCTCCTCTTCCCTTTTGTCCCCTGGTTCAGTCTGTTTCTGGCCTCCTTGACCGCTTCAGTGAACTTCCAGGTGGCCAATGCCCACCTCATTTTTAATCTTGGAATGGCGGCCATTTTTCTCCCTTTTCGCAATCTGGGGGTCCGGTTTATCGAATGGAGCTTGCCGGAAAAGAAACTCCCCGAATTGGAACCCAAATTTCTCCGGGAAGAAGTCATTAGCATCCCTTCGCTGGCGATAGGTCTGGCTCATAAAGAGACTATTCGCATTTCTGCCGGGACCCTACGGATGATCTGGTACATCAAGCGGTCCCTGGAAACCAGCAATCCGGATTTTCTGGAACAGATTGCCCATAAAGAATGGGTTATGGATGCCTTATGCAGGACCGCAGTGAATTATCTGACCCGGATCCTCCGTCAGCCCCTGAACCCGAAAGAACACAGTTATGCCATGGGCCTGATCCGCGTCCTGGATAGTCTGGAAAAGATCAATGATATGGTGGAACGGGACATCAAGTACCGGATTGAGAACAAACTCAGCCGAGGGGTCCATTTTTCCCTGCTGGGTAAGGAAGAGTTGATGACCCTGCTGGAGGTCTTGACCAGGGAGATGCGGATGACTCATAAGGCCCTGGTCAAGAACAATTCTTTGCTGGCCGAGGAGGCCATTACGCAACACCCCAGGATTGTGGCCCTTACCCTGGAATTTCGGCAAAACCACATTCATCGCCTGACCGAAGGCATCAAAGAAAGTGAGGAGAGCAGCAATTTCCATCTGGAACTGTTAAACAGTTTTCAGCAGCTCAGCGAAATAATCCGGAATATTGATCTGATTATTTTTGATGAATTATCCAAAGGCAACCCCCGGGTGGAAGGAGCGGACCAAAAGGTCCTGTCCCCGGATCTTCTTGATGACGGACCGACCCCGCCAGAAGACCTGGAAGAGGATGAAATTCCTAAACCATAGGAAAAACCTATCGAAAACCATCATCACCCCTGTATTTTTCTATTTGACTTAAGCCTCCCGCTTGTTTTACCTATTACTTAAAATCTTTTTTACTGGAGAGACCCAATGGAAATTCTAAACTGTCAAGGCCTGACCTGCCCCCAGCCGGTGGTGGAAGCCAGGAATCTTCTCGCTGCTCATCCCGAACTGGAGGACTTAACCGTCTTAGTGGACAACCCGGCCGCGGCCCAGAATGTGGAACGGTTCCTGGGGACCCAGGGGTTTCAGGTTGTCATCGAGGGGGCTGCCCCTGTTTTTCAGGTCCGGGCCCGGAAAGAGGGACAGGGGAGTTGTCAAACAATCATAAACCAATCGGCCGATGGGCCTCAAAAGACCCTGATTGTGTTCACCAAGGATACCCTGGGGCAAGGAGATGATCGACTGGGGGCTTTACTCCTGCTGAATCTCCTCCGGACCCTGAAAGAAATGGGGGAGGCCTTATGGCGTCTGGTCTTTCTCAATAGCGGGGTTAAATTGACCATTGAAGGGGCTGAGACCCTTCCGGTTTTGCAAGAACTTGAAGCGGAGAAGGTTTCAATCCTGGTTTGCGGGACCTGTCTGAACCATTTCGGCCTTCTGGAAAAAAAACAATGCGGTCAGACCACCAATATGCTCGACATTGTAACCAGCCTGCAGGTAGCCGAAAAGGTGATCACTTTTTAGCGGGTCGGTCTTCTGCTGATCTGTCCCTCGTCCTGATGATTAAATGTTTAGAAGCTCTTTCGTAATTGCTTTAGCCTCTTGCAGGCCGGCGGCGTCAACCATAACGGTCCCCCAGCCTTTCTGGGTCACAAATAGACCATCATAGGCCGTGTCCTTATATTCTCTGACCAGGAAAGGGATATCCCTTTTCCCAAGGGCATCGGTGAGAAGATCGGCCTGGA
>JAZDOU010000427.1:0-23627 GCA_043798385.1 Pseudomonadota bacterium | reverse complement strand
CAGGGCCGGCCAACGGGGATCGGCTGAAAAGACCTTTCTACTGCATAAATACGACCATTTCAAGGCCGTCCTGTCGGAGAATAATAAGGCCCTGGAAATCATTACCGACCTGGAGCATTTCTTCTATGAAGACCGGCCCGTTACCTTGAATTATGTCCAGGCCCAGACCGGAAAGCTGCTGGCTGTGGTCTGCGGTATTGCCGAAGACCTTAACGCCGTGGCCGGGGCCAAGTATACGCCTCTTTTCGAGGCGGTCGAAAAAGTGAGCCTCGAGATTCAACAGGCCTTGGACAGGAAAAAACCCCTGACCCCAACCTCCCTGGTCCTGCCTTTGGATCAGATCGATCTGGGAAACCTTTCCGAGGTAGGCGGCAAGGCCGCCAATCTGGGGGAAATATTAAATCGGGTTAAACTTCCGGTTCCCCCGGGTTTTGCTGTTACGGCCTATGCCTGCCGGTATTTTCTGGCCTTCAATCACTTTCCGGAAGAGATAGAAAAACGATTAAAGGATCTGGATGTCAACGATACGGAAAAACTTATGGCGGTCAGCCGGGAGATCCGCTCCCTCATCATGACGGGTCAGCTCCCCCCCGACCTGGAAGAAGCCCTTGGCAGGGCCTCAGCGGAATTAAAGAATCAAACCACCCCGCCCTTTCGTCTGGCTGTCCGGAGCAGCGCCACCAGCGAAGATTCAGAGGCCAGCTTCGCCGGTCAGCACTCCACGGTCTTAAATGTAACCGAAGAAACCGTCACCAGGGCCTACAAGGAAGTGGTGGCCAGCACCTTTACCCCCCGAGCCATCTTTTATCGAAGCAGTAAGGGGTATCTGGAACAGGATGTGATCATGGGCGTAGCCTGCATCATGATGGTCGACGCCCTGGCCAGCGGGGTATTATACACCGTAGATCCCAATGACGGCAGCCATGAGGTGATCCTGATCAGTGCCCTGTGGGGATTGGGAGTCAGCCTGGTAGACGGGTCCCGAAACGCCGATTTCTATCAGATCAATAAGTCGAGCCGGCAGATTGAAAGCGAAGAAGTGGTTCGAAAAGAAGTTCGCATTTATTCAGACCCGCTGGAAGGCATCAAACAGGAACCGGTGGCCCACGTCTTTGAGGAAAAACCTTGTCTCACCGATCCCCAAATCCGGCAACTGGTCCACTATGCGCTTGACCTGGAGGCCCATTACAAGATCCCCTTGGATATCGAATGGGCCATCGATCAAAGCCACCGTCTCTATATCCTCCAGGCCCGTCCGTTGCGATTTAATCAACCGTCACCGGCCGACCGAATAACCGAAGCCGCACCCCCCGAAGAAGACGGCCCTATTCTACTCCAGGGAGGGGCCACGGCTTCCAACGGAGTGGCCGCCGGGTTGGCCTATATCCTTAAGTCGGATCACACCCTCCAGAATGTCCCCCAGGGCTCCATATTAGTCGCCCCCCAGACCTCGCCGCGCTATGTGCCGATTATCGGCCGGGTCAAGGGCATCATTACCGATATCGGCAGCGTAACCGGTCATATGGCTTCGGTGGCCCGGGAATTTCAAATCCCCACCCTGGTCGGCACCGACAATGCCACCCGGATCATCCCTCATGGTCAGGAGATTACGCTTGATGCCACCAACGGGGTGGTCTATCAGGGACGGATAGAAAAACTGTTACAAAAAAGAAAGCCCCTCAATCCCATGAGAGGGAGCCCCACCTATAAGGCCATGCAGGCCGCCTTACAAAAAATCGCCCCCCTGAACCTGTTCGATCCCAAACAGGAAAATTTTAATCCCCAGTCCTGTCAGACCATCCATGATATTATTCGCTTTGCCCATGAAATGGCCATGCAGGAGATGTTTCAGATCGGCCAGGTCATCGAGGGGGATAAAAATGTGGCGGTTCGCTTTCGCGCCCCCCTGCCCCTGGATATTTATTTCATCGATCTGGGAGGAGGCCTCCATCTTGACCCGGACCAAAAGGTGGCCCTGCCGGAAAATGTCCTTTCCGTGCCCTTTAAGGCCTTGTACCAAGGCATGACCCATGAAGGGATCAGTTGGCTGGGACAGGACAAAATCAGTTGGAGCGGCTTCGGGTCCGTCTTGCTGGAGAGTATTTTACATGACCCGGAAAAGGAAGGAGACCTGGGAGGCCCCAGTTATGCCGTCTTGTCCGGAAAATATCTTAACTTCAGTTCCCGCCTGGGCTATCACTTCGCCACCCTGGATACCTATTGCGGCGCCAATATCAACAACAATTATATCACCTTTTATTTCAAGGGGGGTGCGGCCGATATCGATCGCCGTTCCCGCCGGGCCCTGCTGATCGCCTCGGTCCTGAAAAAACTAAGCTTTAAGGTGGACCAAAAAGGGGATATGGTCAAAGGGGAATTAAAAAAACATAACTCCTATATGATCCAGGAGAAGCTGGATTTGTTGGGCCGGCTCATGGGGGCTGTCCGCCTGCTGGATATGGTCCTGGATGACGACCGGAAAATTGACTGGTACCGGGAGCAATTTTTCAAAGGAAATTACACCTTCGAACGGAAACCGGACCAGGGGGCTCTTTCCAACGGGAGGGATTTCAATGAAAAGCTATCGTAAAGAATTATGGTTCCAGATTCCAACCCGTCGGGCCTTTGTCAACATCACCCCCCAGGTCGAAGGATGTCTCCAGGAAAGCGGCATCAAGGAAGGACTGGTCCTGGTCAACGCCATGCACATCACCGCCTCGGTCTTTATCAACGATGATGAATCCGGTCTTCACCAGGATTATGAGCGCTGGCTGGAACACCTGGCCCCTCATGAGCCGGTTTCCGGGTACCGTCATAACGTCGGGGAAGACAACGCCGATGCCCACCTGAAGCGGCAGATCATGGGCCGGGAGGTCGTGGTGGCCGTAACCAACGGGAAATTGGATTTCGGAACCTGGGAGCAGATCTTTTACGGGGAGTTTGACGGCAGAAGAAAGAAAAGGGTGCTGGTAAAGATTATTGGAGAATAGATCCTAACCTGGACAAGCCGGAACCAAATTTATTCACCGCAGAGACGCAAAGAACGCGGAGAGAATTTTTTTAAACAATCCCGTGAGAAGCGGGATTGTTTAAACCAGCTCTGGACTCCGTCCCCGCTTCCAGCCCGGAGGGGAGGGGGGACTACGCCCCGGAGGGCCTTCGGCCAAATTATTGCCCGTAGGGTAGCGAAAGCTTTTTCCTTTCTGGCCTCTCAACAGAAAGGAAAATAATATTTTATCTCTGCGCCCTCGGCGTCTCGGCGGTGAATACAGTTGTTTTAATTATCTAATCTATTGCGAAATATTCTATCGTATTTGAGTAGAATTTTATTCCTAAGTTACCAAAAGGAGGACATCGTGAGCGACTATTTTTATCCCAAAGACGGACGGAAAAATTATCCCAAACTGATGGAGTTGAATCAAGACCTCTTTGGTTCATTTATGACCTTCAATCAGAAGGTTTTCGAAGCAGGGACCCTGTCCACTAAAACCAAGGAATTGATTGCTGTGGCCTGCGCCCATGTCACCCGCTGCCCCTATTGCATTGACGGCCATATTCAGAAAGCCAAACAGGCCGGGGCCACGGATGAAGAAATCGCCGAGGTCATTTTCGTGGCCGTAGCCATGAACGCCGGGGCCTCTTTCGCCCATTCCTGTGTTTCTATGGAATCGTTAGCCAAAAAATAGGGGTCAAATGAGGGGATGAGTCAATGAGTCAATGAGGGGATGGGGTGATGTGAGGATGAGACCTCATAGTCGCATTCCCCCATTCTCTCATCCTCTCATTGACTCATCCCCTCATTGACTCATTCTCTCGGCTCCTTAACCCCTTTCTCACAACTTTTGGGGAGAAGAACCTAAAGCCTCAACCTCCCCTAATAAGGAACCATTATGACTAAACAATGGAAGTGCACGGTCTGCGGATATATCCATGAAGGGAAGACCCCGCCTGACTTTTGCCCGGTCTGCGGGGCCTTCAAGTACCAGTTCATCCTCAATGAGCCCCTGCCCGGGGACCTGGAAAAACGACTCAAAGAGGCCCTGGCCGGTGAATCCAAGGCCTATATCCGTAACACGGCCTTTGCCCGTAAGGCCGACCAGGAAGGCTATCCCCAGATCGCTAGGCTCTTCAGGGCGGTGGCTGAGGCGGAAAAGGTCCATGCCGAGGAATATCTCAAGTATCTCGAAGGGATCATCGGGACAACCGAAGACAACTTAAAGACCGCCTTTGAAAACGAGATCCGGGCCAAGAGCGACTTCTACCCGGATTTCATTAAAGAGGCGATGGCCCTCAAACGGGAGGATGTGGCCTGGAGTTTTATCCGCTCCCGGGATGTGGAAGAACGGCATGCCAAACTATACAAAGACGCTTTAACAGCCCTGCTGTCTGAAAGGAAGGTAGACTATCATGTCTGCCAGGTGTGCGGCTATGTCTTTGAAGAGGACCTGCCCGACCGTTGCCCGGTCTGCGGGGCAGAAAAGGCAAAATTCAAGAAAGTGACGTAACTGTTGTCAATGGTGCCGTTGACCGCAAGTATCTATAAATCTTTGAGATTACAGCTCTCTGTTGACTCGGTGGTAAATTTTCTCTATGATCGCAACACCTGATACCCAATGCCCCACCTGATCTTGGGTTGCAGGCGGCCCGGCAACAATGTCATTAATCTCGAAGTTGACTCTTACCCGTCACAACGAAAGGAAATTTCATGGAGAAAAAAATCCTCATCGTCGATGATGAGGACAGCGTAGTCAGATCCGTTACCGGGGTCCTTGAAGATGAAGGGTTTGAAGTCTCCATGGCCAAGAGCGGCGAGGAAGCCTTGAATATCTTCTTTCAAGAAGAACCCCTGGTGACGTTGCTTGATATCTGGATGCCGGGAATGGACGGTATCGAAGTATTGAAGCGGATGAAGGCGATTGCCCCGGATTGCCAGGTTATTATGCTCTCGGGTCATGCTACGATTTCCACAGCCATGACCGCCGTAAAACTCGGGGCCTTTGACTTTATCGAAAAACCTCTATCCCTCGATGTGCTTCTCATGACGGTCCGTCAGGCCATCAACCTTGGGAAAAAGAACCATCCCATCCAGCAATCCGCTGAAATCCAGCCCCGGGAACCTCTTCTGGCAGAGGAACTGATCTCTTTCGACAAGGATACCGAAGCCTTGGCCGGACTGCCGCTCTCCTCCATTAAGGAAACTTCTTACCTTACCAGAACGAAGTCCCAGAAAAAAGGGGCCGACTTCCCCCTTCAGCGTACCCTCAAGAAAAGTATGGTCCTTTACGGAACCGGACTCCATTCCGGCATGAAAACAGGCCTGCTGCTGCAACCCCTTCCTCCAAATAGTGGGATCCTCTTTGGGAATCTCTCTTCAGATGATCAGGTTCCTTTGCACGTCGACCATGTCCAAACCACGGAAATGGCCACTTCTCTGAAAAAGGGGCTGGCGGTCGCCAAGACTATCGAACATCTCATGGCCGTGTTTCATGCCTATGGGATCACAAACCTGATGGTCAAGATGGTCGAAGAGATTCCGATCATGGACGGTTCAGCCCTGGAGTTCTGCCGGTTGATCGAGGAGGCCGAAGTGGAGGAACAAAAGGAAAGGGTCAAGGAATTGATTATCGGCCGGCCATTCGAGATTTCCGAAGGGAATAAGTCACTGACCATCGAACCGGCCGAGGTCTTTTCGGTTCGCTACTTTCTGGATTATCCCCTTCCCATTGGGAAACAAACCTTCGACTTTGCCCTGGAAAGTGCGGCCGGATTCAAAAAAGAGATCGCCCCGGCCCGGACCTTCGGTTTTCTCAAAGACATGGAGATGCTTGAGCGCCTGGGGTTGGGAGAAGGAGGACGGCTCAACAATTTCATCCTGGTTGATGATGAGAAGGTTGTTAATACGGAACTCCGATTCCCTGATGAATTCGTCCGGCACAAGATATTGGACCTGATCGGAGATTTTTATCTGCTCAATCGGCCGATTCGGGGTAAAGTCACGGCCCGCCTAACCGGCCACACCGACAACATTCACATGATGAAGAAGCTTTATAAGGAGACACAGGAAAAACGTTAATCCTTTCGAATCTCCTCATTCTTTCTCTTTGGCTTCGGTAAAAAAATGGATCAGGAAGTCGCAATCCTTGGGAGACAAATCAAACTGTTTGCCGGCCTCATTAATGAGTTCTATCAGAGACGGCCCCTGAACTAATTCCCGCTGCTCGCTTATCCAAAGAATGGCCCTCCTGAGCATCTCTCCTTCAGGTAACGGATTACCCATGCTTAATTCCTCCTTAACGATAATCGACCGGAACACCCGACCCGGTCAAACCTTTTTTCCGCCTCCGAAGAATCTTTAACGCTCCGGAAAGACAACAATTATTTAGACCTATAATCATATACCCCTTGGCCGGTCTTGCGGCCCAGCCGATTGGCCTTAACCAGTTTGACCAGCAGGGGTGCGGGCCGGTATTTATCACCGAGTTCCCGATGCAGGGTATTCATACAGTCCAGCAGGATATCCAGGCCGAAGGCGTCCGCCGCCGCCAAGGGGCCTAAGGGGAACCCCAGGCCTTTGGTACAGCTTCGATCAATGTCGACCGCCCCGGCCAGAGAGGTCTCCAGGGCAAAAAAGGCCTCATTGACCATAGGCAGATAGAGCCGATTAATAACAAACCCGGGGGAGTCTGCCACGGTCACGGTTTCCTTGCCGCAGTGTTGGAGAAAAGCGATCACGGTGCTGTGGGTCTGGTCCGAGGTATCGAGTCCCCGGATCACTTCCACCAGGGGAGTCAGGGCGGCCGGAATCAAAAAATGGGTCCCCAGGCAGCGGTCGGGTCTTTTGGTTCCGGCAGCCAGCTCCGAGATGGAGAGGGTCGAGGTATTGCTCGCCAGGATGGTGTGCGGAGGGCATCGCCGGTCGGCCTCGGTGAAGATCTCCCGTTTGTCCCGGATGTTTTCGTAAACCGCCTCAATCACCAGATCGGCGTCTCCCAAGGCCTCCTCCATCTTTGTGGTTGTCTGAATGGTCTCAAGAATCTGATCCTGTGTCTCTGGGGCAATTCTTTTCTTTCTAACTTCATTATCCAGAAAGGATCGGAGAGAGGCCTTTCCCTTGATCAACCGATCTTCCGAGTTCTCTAAAACCCTGGTCTTAAAACCCCCTCTGGCACAGACAACAGCGATCTGGCTTCCCATAGTCCCCATGCCGACCACTGCAACCTTTTCGATGTCCATACCCCTCCTCCTTTACAAAAGGCCCTGTCTTGACGAATTTATTTAGTTCTCATCCGGAAACGATCTTTCCGGATGAGAACATACCGTGGTCGATTTGTCTCCATGGCCAGAAACCTTTGAAAAAGGGGTTTCTGGCCAGAGCTTCGTGCCGGTCCCCGAATGGGGACCTTAGCATAGGTCGATAAAATCGACCGGCCGAAATCCAGGTGTTTCCATCCGGAAATTCGAATTTCCGGATGGAAACTATTTAATTGGACATAAATGATGGACTCTTAAAAAGTCCATCATGATTCATCCGTTTGGTAATATATACCGATTTTTACCTTTTTAAAAGGCCGGATTTGGGAAAACTTCTTGTTTCCGGATGAGCACTAATTATCCTTGACATTAATAAAAAGATAGCCTTATTAAGGACCCTATGATCCAGGAACCTCAAAATAGCCTGACATCACCCGAAAAAAAGACTTCTATTAAACTCGAAATGGTGGTCTTGATTATTATTTGGGGCCTTTTTTCAACCGCCCATCTCCTGTGGCTTTGGAAAAATCAGCGTCCTCTATACTGGGATCAATCTCACCATTTTCTCCTGGCCCTTGATTGCCTGGAGGCCTTTTCGGATCCCCGTACCTGGGTTAAAATCTTTTCCCTGGATGCCAAGTATCCCCCTCTATTCCACCTTTCTCTGGCCGGCCTGTTCTGGTTCGTTGGTCCGACGATCCGTTTTGCAGCTTCGATCAATCTCTTTTGGGTCTTAGCCACCATGATTCCCATCTGGCTGTTGGGTCGAAAAATCTATGGTCCCTGGGCCGGAATCGTTGCCGCCACAACGTTTATTTTATCTCCAATCGGGGCCGGATTACCCAGGGAGGTGCTCATAGAGGTTTGTCTTACCGCCCTGGTGGCCTGGACGGTTTGGCTCTTGTCGGAGACCCAGGGACTTTCTCGCCGCAGACCCGTGGTCTTTCTGGGGGTCTTGTTCGGCCTTGGACTCCTGGCCAAGTGGATCTACCTGCCCCTAGTGGCCGGTCCATTTCTCTGGGCCTTGACCCAGGCCGATCCGAAAAGGAACCCCATCGACTGGAAGGGTTTGAAATGGGCCCTTATTTTTTGTTTGGCCATAGCCCTTCCCTGGTATTTGCATACCCCCCGTACTTTAATCAAAGTCCTTTTTTATTCCGGCTGGACCTACGGGGCGGAACAGGCCTATCCAAAAGTTTTTTCCCTGGCCGGATGGCTTAGGTATCCGGAGCTGCTGATCAATAATCAGCTTTTTTTGGGAACTTCTCTGTTTGTTTTCTTGGGGATCGGCTGGAACCTCTTAAAGAATCGCCGGCAAGCGGCCTTTCTTCTGGCCTGGTTTTTTCCCGGGCTCCTTTTTATTACCTTCTTACGAACGAAGGATACCCGATTTTTGTTTCCCCTCTTGCCGGCCACCCTGTTATTAGGAGTGGGGTGGGTCTTTTCTTTAACTTCCCAACGGGCAAGAAAGCCGGCCCAGGTTCTGATCCTGTTATTCCCTCTCTGGGCATTTTTAGGCACCAGCCTTCGATTGCCGGTCCTGTCTGAAGAGATTGACCTCAGGTTAGGCTCGGCCCTGTTTCGCCTAAGCGGTCCCACGGCCGGCTATGCCTGGCCTCCTGATCCTGCCGATTGGTCTATTCCTCTGATATTTAAAACACTCCTCCAGGACCGTTCGAATCCCGGCTCCCCGGTCCGGTTAGCAGTTTTATCCGACCTGCCGGCCTTTCACAAAGATGCCTTTAAGGTTTGGGGTCGCGCTCACGGTCTGCCCATTACCGTACAGTCTGTTTTGGATACAAAAAAGTGGACTCCCGGAGGAGAAAGAGAATCTCTAATCGCTGAAATAGCTCAATTGGATTACCTGCTGACCAAGACAGGCGATTTGGGGCCAGGGGATTTCTTTAAGGCCCAAGAATTATTAGACCTGGATTCTCTGGAACGAGAGGGACGGATTAGTCCGATGTCCCGCTTTTCCCTCCCCGATGGGACCTTGGCGACCCTTTGGCGCATCACAATGACTGGGGCCGACAGAACCATCAAATGAACTTGATGCGTCTGGCAGCGAACCAGACCATCTTGAGAAGCAGCCAGCCATGACTCCAACGGTTAATATTGGTAGTGCCATAGCGACGCTCCCTGTAACGAACAGGTAAATCAACAATTTTTAAATTCAGCCTGGCTGCCCCAAACAGGAGATCAAAATCCCCAAAAGGATCAAAGTCGCCGAAGAAGGAACGGTTGGCGGAAATCTGTTCATAGTCTTCTTTCCAAAGGACCTTGGTCCCGCACAGGGTGTCCTTGATGGGTTGTCCCAGGAGCCAGGTAAAGGCCAGACTGAAAAATTTATTTCCCACGATATTGAAAAATCGCATGGCCTGGTCTTCCATGGGATAAATCAGACGAACCCCGTTGACAAATTCTCCCTTTCCCGAAACCAGGGCCTCGAAAAATCGAGGCAGGGTCTCAGGAGGAACCGTCAAGTCGGCATCAAGGATCATCAGGATTTGGCCACTGGCCTGGCCAAATCCCAAGCGAACGGCATCACCCTTACCTTGTCCTGTTTGTTTCAATACCTGGCAGCGTCGCCCTGGAAATTGCGCCCTGGTCCTCTCAATCGCCTCATAGGTATCATCCTGCGAATGACCTTCCACAAATATCAATTCCGTCCCCCGGCCCATCTCGGGGGACCGTTCAAAAATCTCCGGGATATTTCCCGATTCATTCCGTGCCGGACTGATCACCGAGACCAACGGTTCCTCCGGGGGATTGTTTTGCTGGAGGATACTGACAGGCCGGGCGACTATGAAGTGGGTCAAGGCGCCACAGGAAAAAGGCCATAATTTGACCAGAAAGCGGTTGGCCAGGTCCGATAAAAAGGGAATCCAGACCGGACAGAGGATCTCTTGGCGGTGTTGAATAATGTTAAACCCGGTCAAGGTAAACAAATTGGCAATATCCTCCACCGTTAACCAGTTCTGGTCTAATTTCGGATTACTCAGACCCAGCCTCTGAGCCAGGGCCAAAGGAATCTCCCAGAGTCGATTATAGGTATTGAGGATCAAACGTGTCCTGGAATGAGTCAGGTCCTGGAGTCTTTCGAAAACCGTCTGGACATCCCATAAGTCATTGACCAAATCAGAAAAAACGATGATATCAAACTTTTCATCTAAAGATAATTCCTGGGCATCGGCCTTGATAAAACGGTGCTGCGGGTATCTTTGGGAGGCCTTCCGGATCATCTCCTCCGAAAAATCCACCCCCACCCCCTCCCCAGGTTTTAAGGCCGCCAGTAAATCTCCTCCGGCGCAACCTATCTCTATTACCCGTAAACCTGGTGGTACCATCAAGGTATAATAGTGAATGAGTTGGTGGTGATAAAATCCTCCCATCCACCTCCAGTGGTCTGAATTTCGGGCCACGAGATCCCAATTGGCAATACGTTTCTGTTGATAACGCCGGGAGGCCTGGTCATTCGGCTTGCTTGCCGAGCACCTATTCATGGGATCTCACTTGACATTTTGAATCTTGAACAGTATTTTGGACCTCAGCAGTTTTTGTCGCCTCATTCGTTCAGCGATTTTCTTTTGAAAAGGTTTTCCCCAGGTCTATCTTCTTAAGGTTGGTAATGGAGCCTCCCACCTTTTTAGTGCAATGGATAAAATTCTCTGTTAAATAAACATCGTCACAAGATTCCCTGGTCCCATCTTTAAAATAGATCACCTTTTTTTCACCCGGGCCTTCTCTTGTTTCACCCGGGTCTTCTCTTGTTTGGGAGGCTGTTTTGGTCCGGGATGGGGTTATCCGGTCGGAGTCATATTCAGGCGCACCCTTTTTATAGACTGGGGGGTTCTCCGACACCTGGTCGGCCTCCCCGGCCTTTCCGACAAGAGACGATGCCTTGTTTCGGACCCCCTTCTCGACAACCGCTCCCGGGGAACCAAGGAGACCCCTTGATTGGGGAACCTCTTGTGATGTCCCGGCTGATCTGGGTTCTCCAGAGTCGGCCACTTTTGGCATCATTGGTCTGGGCTGCAGAACCGCCGGCGGTTTGGCCGGGGTTTCTTTTTTATCTGACCGCCAGGGGCCTATCCACCAGATCATGACCCCGGCATTGAGGAGCAGGGCAGCGATAACCGGATAAACCCAGCGGGGTCTTTTCCTGGACTCCGGCACCATGGTCCCCAAAAACGTCAACGATTTGGTCTGGTCCTTCTGCTCCCGCTTTTGATCGATTTTCTTCAGGGCCTCAAGAATGTAGGACATCCCTAATTGCCCCCTTTCCTGTCATGAAGGACGGGATCCCCGTTACCAGTCTGGGCACTTAACGGCATGATCGTTTTAGGACCCACAATCCCGTCCGGGGTCATCCCGGAGGCAAGTTGGAATTTTTTTACCTGTTTTTCCAGCTCCTGGTTATAGACCCGCCCTCCCCGGTCCGGGAGCGGCCGTCCCTGGGCGAGGGCCAGATGTCTTTCCAACCAGGCCACCAAAGGTCCTCGGCTTCCAGGTTTCAATTCCTTCTTATACTCAATGGGGACCCGCCAAAGGAGAAGATAATCACCGGACCAATACTGGCTTATTTCTTTGAGATCCACTGTCCTGACTTCATTCCCGATTGAAAAAACGGCCGTCTCTCCCTTAAACGCGGTCAAAGTCCCATAGTAGGGGTCCTTTCCCCCATCATTGAGAGTCAAGACAACCGGTTTGTTCATCTGCCGGAGACTGATGACACTGCCTTTGCCGGACAGGCATCTAAGCCCTTGTGCCTGGGCCTGTTCACAGACACTTCGAGCCGCCCCCGGCTTAACCTCGATGCCCCAGACCCTGAAAAGCGCCTGCTGAGCCGGCTTCAGGGTTTTTTCACCGGAAAGATCACCTGGCCGACTAAGGGGTGCCTTTTTGACAGGGTTCTTCTCCGTCTTGGAGGCAAGCGGTTGGGCGGTCCAGAGGGAAGTGAGCTTGGACGAAAGAGATGATCTGTTAAAATAATAGGCGCTCCCGAGGGCCGCCAGGAAAACGAAGAGCAGGCCGGCCAGGAGGTTTTGTTTGATCCTCCGGCTTCGCCCTGGAGGGCTTTCCTCCCCGGTTACCTCACGGGCCGCTGTAATCAAGGTCTTGCGATCAACCCGGTCTTTCTCTTGAACGAAGGCCCCCAGCAGCGCCCGGTCACAAATCACGTTGATCAGTCTCGGGACTCCCCCGCTCAGACGAAACAGCTTCTTGAGGATCGCCGGTGGAAACAATTGGCCACGGGCCGCCCCGGCGGCCGACAAACGATAGTTCACATACAAAGGGACCTCTTCCTTAGACAGAGGGCCAAGGTGGTATCGCGCCGTGATCCTTTGCGAAAGCTGACGGAGCTGCGGTTGCCTCAATAGTTCTCTGAGTTCCGGTTGGCCGATCATAATCATCTGGAGCAGCTTCTGTTCGCTTGTTTCCAGATTAGTCAGCAATCGGATCTGTTCGAGCACCTCCGGCTTCAGGTTCTGGGCCTCTTCGAGAATAAGAACAGCCCGGCGGCCCTTGGCCCGGACTTCGAGAAGATAGTTATTGATGCGGTCTACAAAGACCTTGATACTCATCTCGCCTTTGGGATAGCTGATTCCGAACTCGTCGCAGATGGTGGCCAAGAGTTCCTCCACGGTGACTTTCGGATTATAGATAATGGCCACATCACAGTCTTCGGGTAAAAGATCGAGCAGACGGCGGCAGGCGGTTGTCTTCCCGGTTCCGATATCACCGGTCAACAGGACAAAACCACCTTCATTTTTAATGCCATATATCAGGTGGGCCATGGCCTCGCGGTGTCCGGCGCTCAGGTAGTAAATTTCAGAGTCCGGCACTATGGAAAAAGGCTTTTTGGTAAAACCGAAAAATTCCTCGTACATCAGGCTCCAATCTTTACTGAAAAACTCATGATCACCTGAACCGGGCGCCACGAAACAACCTGGAATCTTTTATTCCATAAAGCAAAGAAAGTTGCAATATTTTTTGCCTGGCCGCAAATTTTGACGGCTTTACAGAAAACGGTAAAAGTTGTTTTTTTGTTGACACTTTCCTTTAATACATTACAATTAAACAAGAAATCCGGAAGTTAGGCCCAATTACCCTGCGGTAAACCCTAATGAAAGGAAAAAGCTTTCGCTACCCTGCGGGCAATAATTTGGCCGAAAGCCCTCCGGGGCGTAGTCCCCCCTCCCCTCCGACCTGGAAGCCCTACGGGCTGGAAGCGGGGACGGAGTCCAGAGTTGGTTTAAACAATCCCGCTTCTCACGGGATTGTTTAAAAAAATTCTCTCTTGGTCATAACGAAATCCAACAGACATTTTTTATAAATGCCCCAACCACCCAGGCCCGCATGACCTACAGTATCGGCCTCTCCCAGTATCAAAGTCAGGAGGATCTTCAGGCCTTTGTCAAACGGGTTGATCAGAATATGTACCGGGCCAAGGCAAAAGGAAAGAATCAATGTTGTTTTTCATAAAAGGAGTTGCTGCCGCAATATAGAGTTCGTGTTGCTGGAAGTCCTTTCGGAGGCCACAGGTGAAATATAGTAAATATCTCGTCATCTTTCTACTTATCGCTGTTTGCTGTACAGTGACCTTCGTGATGATCTATTCTGCCGTCAAGAGGCAGACCATCGATGATCTGAACCAACGCCAGTTCACTCATGCCCGGCAGGCGGCCAAGGGCATCCAGGATCACTTCCGCCACATCAGCGACACTTTGAAGATCATGGCCTTACAGGATCATGTCATCCATCTGGACGAAAACGGCAAAAAGATGATGGCCGATATCCAAAACATCTATTCATCGGAGATCAAGGGTGTGACCCGAATGGACGCCCGGGGAAGGATCATCTATACCGTCCCTTATAAGGCATCCTCCATTGGTGTGGATATATCGCGGCAGGAACATGTCCGGGAGGTTATGAGGACCCGGGCCCCCGTGATCAGCGATGTCTTCAGTGCCGTCCAGGGTTTTCGAAGCGTATCCGTCCACATGCCCGTCTTCAGCCACGGCATCTATAACGGCACGATTGCCTTCCTGATCTCCTTTGATGACCTGGCGAAAAAATATTTAGAGGACATCCGTATCGGCCGGGAGGGATATGCCTGGCTTCTCAGCCGGAAGGGAATTGAGCTCTACGACCCTGTCCCGGGGATGGTCGGCAGGAGCATCTTTGAAGGTGGAAAAGATTTCCCCGATCTCATGGCCATGGCCAGGGAGATGCTCAAGGGTAATGAAGGGGTAGCTACCTATCACTTCAATCGTGTCCGGGGGGCCGAAGTCGAATCGATTCTCAAACACGCCGTTTATATGCCGATCCGCCTCAATAGCACCTTCTGGGCCATCGCCGTCGCCACACCCGAAAATGAAGTGACGACCCTGATGGAAGGATTCAGAGAAAAGCTGCTTCTGATGATCCTGGTCCTGTTCATTTTCTGCGCCGTATTGACCTATTTCTTTGTCCGGGCCTTTGTCGTCATCCAGGAACAGAAGAAACGACAAACCATTGAAGAAGCCCTGCGCCTGGAACATCAGAAGTTGCTGGACATTATTGAATTCTTCCCCGACGCCGTTTTTGTCATTGATAAGGAAAAGAGGATTACGGCCTGGAACCGGGTTATTGAAGTCATGACCGGGGTGGGCAAGGAGCATATGCTGGGACGGGGGGATTATGAATATGCACTCCCGTTCTTCGGCGCCAGGCGTCCGATCCTCATAGATCTGCTGGATTTGAACCAACCGGAGATTGAGAAAGACTATAAATACGTCAAACGGGAAGGCCAGACGATCTTTGCAGAATCCTATATTCCCTCTCTGCATCAGGGGAAGGGAGCCCATCTCTGGGGCGTCGCGGTCCCCCTCTACGACAACCAAGGGGTGCGATGCGGGGCCATAGAAGCGATTCGAGACATCACCGAAATGAAGGCCCAGGAGGAAACGCTGCAGCGTACGGCTGCAGAACGGGCCGAAGCGATCAATGCCCTTGAAAGGGAAAGGGCCGAACTGGAAAGTCGCGTCTTCGAACGCACCGCTGAACTATACCAGGCCAAGGAGCAGGCCGAGGCGGCGGACAAGATAAAATCCGCCTTTCTGGCCACCATGTCCCATGAACTGCGTACACCGCTCAATTCCATTATAGGCTTCACCGGCATTCTGCTGCAGGGGTTAGTCGGGCCGCTCAACGACGAACAGAACAAACAACTGGCTATGGTGCGAACCAGCGCCAACCATTTGCTGTCGCTCATCAGTGATGTACTCGACATCTCGAAGATTGAGGCGGGGCAGCTTCAACTGATACAGGAACCATTCGATTTGCGGGCTTCCATTCTTAAAGTTATCCAGACGGTCCGTCCTCTCGCCCAGAAGAAGGGCCTTGCTCTGGAGGTCGCTATCGCTCCGGAGGTCGACAAATGGACCAGTGATATGCGCCGGGTGGAACAGATCATCCTCA
Organism: Pseudomonadota bacterium; assembly: GCA_043798385.1. Classification (GTDB taxonomy): domain Bacteria; phylum Desulfobacterota; class RBG-13-43-22; order RBG-13-43-22; family RBG-13-43-22; genus RBG-13-43-22. Next base: position 7,913 of record JAZDOU010000427.1, on the reverse strand, counting down.
ACCTGTTAAGTAATGCCGTCAAATTTACGGAAAAAGGACGAATCATGGTAGCCTGTTTATCCGAAGCGGGGAATGTCCTCATCCGGGTTACAGACACAGGCATCGGTATAAAAAACGAGGATATTGACAAAATGTTCCGGCCGTTCCATCAGATAGACACCGGCTTGACTCGTAAATACGAAGGAACGGGGCTGGGGCTGTCCATCTGTAAGAAATTGGTTGACCTGCTGGGTGGGGACATCCGGCTTGAAAGTGAATGGGGGAAGGGAACGACCTTCCGGGTCACCCTCCCGGCACAAAGGAGTTCTTCATGAAGAGAAAAATTTTGGTCATCGAGGATAACGAACAGAATCTCTATCTGGTCAAATTCATCCTTGAAAAACATGGGTATGAGGTCTTTGAGGCCCGTGACGGACAGGAGGGGATCAACCTGGCTGTTTCTATAAACCCCGACCTCATCATTCTTGATATCCAGCTCCCTGTCATGGATGGCTATACGGTTGCGAGGCAGATCAGAAGAAACGCCGAACTCGCTCAGGTTCCCATTATTGCCGTAACCTCTTACGCCATGGTGGGAGACCGGGAGAAAACCATTGAAGCGGGCTGCAATGGGTATATCGAAAAACCGATCAATCCGGAAACCTTTATACAACAAGTCGAGCAACACCTTCCTTTAACCGGGGTTTGAGGAGGTAATCAGTCATGAAGAAAATTTTAATTGTTGATGATAACCAAGAGAGCCGCTATTTCCTTGAAATTCTGTTAAAAGGGCATGGTTTTGAGATAAGGTCGGCCGAAAACGGCCAAGAGGCCCTGGAGATGGCCCGGGCTCATCCTCCTGACCTGATTGTCTCGGATATTTTAATGCCGATAATGGACGGTTATACCTTATGCCGGCAGTGCAAATCAGAGGAGCGCCTTAAAAACATACCCTTTGTATTTTACACGGCCACCTATACTGATCCAAAGGACGAAAAATTTGCCTTAAGTCTCGGCGCGGACCGATTCATTCTCAAACCCCAAGATCCGGAAATATTGATGAATTTATTGTCAGAATTACTTGAAGAAAACTATAGGGGTAACCTGACATCCGCAAAGCCTTTAGGGGAAGAGATGGAGTTCTTCCGGGGGCATAACGAAATCCTTTTCAGGAAGCTCGAAAAGAAAATGCTGGATCTGGAGATCGCCAATAAAAAATTGAAGGTGTCGGAGGAGAGGTATCGACTGAGTTTTGAGAATGTTTCGGATGTTATTTATACGATCGATACCGGTTTCAAATTTTCAAGCATTTCTCCGAGCGTGGAGAGAATCCTGGGGTATAAACCGGAGGATTTTATTGGTCGATCGGTTACTGATTTAAGAAATATCCTTACCCCGGAATCTTTTGAGCGGGCGATTGCCGATATAAGTCCGATCTTACAGGGTGAAATCATCTCAGGGGCCATTTATGAGTTTGTCGCCAAGGATGGAGCCATCAAGTTTGGGGAAGTCAGCGGATCTCCCATAAGGCGTGATGGAAAAATTGAAGGGCTTATTTCCGTGGCCCGCGATATTACCAAGCGAAAAAAAGTCGAGAAGGCCTTGGAGGAAAAAGAGAAACAGTACCGGGAACTGTATGATTTTTTGCCGATCCCAGTTTATGAAATGGATTTGGAAACCAATATCACTTCTGCGAACCGGGCTATTTATGAAACGTTTGGAGGTACGGAAGAGGATTTAAAAAATGGTTTTAAAGCCTGGCAGCTACTTTCACCCGAAGAGATTGAAAAATCTGCCAAGAATATTGCAAGGCTGTTAAAGGGGGAGCAAGTAGAAGGCACTGAATATACTTTAATGAGGTTAGATGGGACTCTCTTTCCTGCCATAGTCATCTCAAGTGTCATTTTCAGTGACGGTAAACCTGTGGGGCTTAGAGGGGCTATCGTAGATATTACGGAGCGCAAGCAGGTCGAGGGGGTCTTGAAGGAAAGTGAAAACAAATATCGTCTGCTGGCCGAGAATGTCAATGACGTCATCTTCGTTTTGGATATGAATCTGAATTACACCTATATCAGTCCTTCCGTGAAAATACTTAGGGGATACGAAGCGGCAGAGGTGTTGAAGACACAACAACCATTTGAGACATTGACTCCCTCCTCTTGGGATCTGGCTATGAGCACCCTATCTGAAATCATGGCGCTGGAAAAATCAGGACGTAGTGAGATTCCCATATTCCGGACGCTTCAGTTGGAAGTGGTGCGAAAAGATGGGACCACCGTGTGGACGGAGGTGAAGTTTTCCTTTATCAGAGATGAAAATCAGCGGCCAGTGGGCATTCTCGGCGTAACCCGTGATATCACCGAGCGCAAAAAGGCAGAAGAAGACGAGAAAAAGAGTTTCGCGCAGTTGCGGAAGGCGTTAGGAGCTACCGTTCAGGCGATGGCTGTGACTGTTGAAACAAGGGATCCTTATACGGCCGGTCATCAAAGAAGAGTCGCAAATCTTGCCCGAGCCATTGCCTCGGAGATGAACTGTGCCGCCGACCAGATAGAAGGCCTCCGCTTGGCGAGCATGATTCATGATATCGGCAAGATATCGGTACCGGCTGAGATCCTCAGTATGCCAAGAAAATTAACCACCATTGAATTTCTTCTGATCAAAACGCATGCCCAATCCGGATATGACATATTGAAGGACATCGAGTTCCCCTGGCCTATAGCCAGGATTGTCTTGGAGCATCATGAGAGAATGGATGGTTCCGGATATCCGAACGGCTTAACCGGAAAAAGTCTTCTCCTTGAATCACGGGTTATGGCGGTCGCCGATGTGGTGGAGGCCATCGCCTCCCACCGTCCCTATCGGCCTGCCTTGGGAATTGATGCCGCCCTGGAGGAGATTGAGAAAAATAAGGGCCTTTTGTACGATATTGAAGCGGCGGAGGCATGTTTGAGGCTTTTTAAGGAGAAGGGGTTTAAGTGGGGATAATTATTAAAATTTGTTAGTGAGGACCTCTCAGACTTTAACTGGAAACAAGTATTATCTAAACGGGGTTCAATATGAATCGTCCAGGTAACAAAATCAGATTGGCGATATTCCTTAATGTGAGTATTGGTATCATATTCATTGTTGCGGCGGCCATTGTTGTCATAGCCGTCAACACCAGCATGCACCGACAGGCACTCCTTGAGGCCCAATCAAAGGCCAGGCTCATCCTCGACCGGAACATAGCCATCCATACCTACTTCTCACACATTCTAAAACCCAGCATCTTTGCCTGGAGCGAGCCCTTTCGGAAGAAGGAGTATTTCGACCCCGCCTGGATGTCTTCTACCTATGCCATACGTGAAATGGAGAAGTTTTTCAAGTCTCTCGATCCTTCAGGGTATTCTTTTAAAGATGCCGCCCTCAATGCCAGGAGTCCTGAAAATGAGGCCGATGAATATGAACGGGCCTTCCTGGAAAAATTGAAAGTTGACAAGAAGCTGGAATCTGAATCGACGGTCCGTAAAATTGGAGGGAAGCCCTATCTGGTGGTATTAAGAAAGGGCGAGATTCTGGAGGCATCTTGTCTGAGGTGTCATAGCAATCCCAAAGAAGCCCCCAAAGGATTAACGGATTCCTACGGTTCAGAAAGAAGTTTTCACCGCCAGACAGGCGATGTGATCAGCGCCGTTTCCCTGCGTATTCCCCTCTCGGAAGCCTATGCAGCGGCCAACATTTTTTCCCTGAAACTTTCTGCCCTCCTGCTCACTGGTCTTATCTGTCTTTTTATCATTCAATACTGGCTTTACAGACGAACCCTTCTGCAGCCCCTGAATGTTATCCAAAAAAAAGCCCTTCAGATTGCAACCCAGGAGGAGCATCTGGGTGAACGGATTCCTCAACTTTTCGGAAGGGAATTGAATGAACTCTCTACGGCTTTCAATGAAATGTCGTTCAAACTTCGCCAAGATAGAGATCATCTGGAAGAACTCGTTGATAATCGAACCGAGACGCTGCGACGGGAAAAGGAGTTTTCCGAAAGCCTGATAGAGACGGCCCAGATGATTATACTGGTCCTTGATCCGGAAGGAAAGATTCTTCGCTTTAATCCCTATTTGGAGAAAATTTCAGGGTATTCCATAGATGAAGTAATAGGGAAAGACTGGTTTGAAACCTTTCTTCCGGAAAGGGATCGGGGGGATCTACGGGAGTTATTCTTAAAGGCGGTGGGTGATATCCAGACCCGGGGAAACGTAAGCCCTATTGTCACCAAGGGTGGGGAGGAACGAACTATTGAATGGTACGACAAGACCATTAAAAATGCCCAAGGTTCTGTTATTGGTTTAATTTCAATAGGACAAGACATCACCGAGCGCAGGCGGGGGGAGGAGGCGCTGCTGGAGAGTAAGGCACAACTATCCAACGCTTTGGAAATGGCCCATCTCGGTCACTGGGAGTACGACGTTGGCCAAGACCTCTTTACGTTCAATGACCAATTCTATAAAATTTTCCGCACCACGGTCGAGCAAGTCGGCGGCTATACGATGTCTTCCGCCGAATACGCCCATCGCTTTGTCCATCCCGACGACATGGCTGTGGTCGGGAAAGAAACTCGGAAAGCCATCGAAACAACGGATCCCCATTTCAACCGGCAGATTGAACACCGAATACTCTATGCGGACGGCACGGTCGGCTATATCACCGTCCGCTTTTTCATCGTCAAGGGCTCTCACGGTATAACGGTCAAGACTTATGGAGTGAATCAGGACATCACCGAACGCAAGCTCGCGGAGGAAAAAATCAAGGCATCGCTTCTGGAGAAGGAGACCATGCTCAAGGAGATCCACCACCGGGTCAAGAACAACCTGGCGGTGATTTCGAGCCTTCTTGGTCTTCAGTCACGTTATCTGGAAGATGAAAAATCCCGGGAGATATTCCGGGAAAGCCAGGACCGGGTCAGGGTCATGGCCAATATACATACCATGTTATATCAGTCTAAGAATCTGGCAAGGGTTGATTTCGGCGGCTTCATCAGGGATCTGGCCGGTCGCCTGCAGCAGTCTTATAGGACTGCAGAATTTCCCATAGAGATTCAGGTAGACATTGCCGATGTATCCCTGCCTATAGAAACCTCCATCCCCTGCGGACTGATTCTGAACGAACTGGTCTCCAATGCCCTGAAGCATGCCTTTCCGGAAGGAAGAGGAGGAGAAATCCATATCGGGTTGACCACGGCAGGAGACCAGTATGTGCTTACGGTTCAGGATAACGGGATTGGCTTTCCCGAAGCGGTGGCTTTCCAGAACACAAAATCCCTGGGATTGGAGCTGGTGAATCTCCTGGTGGGACAAATCAATGGCACCATCGATCTCACGGTTGATGGCGGTACGAAATTCACCATAACCTTTCCCCTGGCAAACAATAAGGATTAAAAAAATGGATAAGAAGAAGATTATGGTCGTTGAGGACGAGAGGATCGTTGCCCGTGACCTGGCCAGGCAGCTTACCGATCTGGGCTACGATGTGGTTGCTACCGCCTACTCCGGGGAGGAAGCCTTAGAAAAGCTCCGGGAGACCCTCCCTGACCTGGTGCTGATGGACATCGTTTTGGCCGGGCAGATGGATGGCATAAAGGCAGCTGAAAGGATCACGGCGCTCTCCGGGACCCCGGTGGTCTACCTGACCTCTTATGCCGACGATAAGACCTTCGAGCGGGCAACGCTGACCAATCCCTCCGGATACATCCTGAAGCCAATAGAAAAAAAGCAATTGCAGGTCACCATCGAATTGGCCCTGCACAGTAAAGGGATAGAGCTTAATCTGCAAAAGAACCATACCAGTTTATACGGCTCCATGAAGGGGATGGTCAAGGCGATTGCGGAGACGATCGAACTGAGGGGTCCCTATACCGAAGGCCATCATGAGCGGGTCGCGAGATTAACGGTTGCCCTGGCCCGGGAAATGGGGTTGACCGATTTTCAGATGGAAGCAATCGAGCTGGCCTCGGCCATCTATGACATCGGCATGGTCAATATCCCCGCTGAAATTCTTCGTGAAGCCGGACGACTGGAAGGCTTTAACCTGACCCTGTATCAGACCTATCCCGAGGCCGCTTATGACACCCTGAAAAAAATCGAATGTGTCTGGCCGCTGGCGGATATCATCCTCCAGCATCGGGAATGTTTCGACGGCTCCGGATTCCCCCGGGGGATCAAGGGAGAAGCCATTCTCATCGAAGCCAGGATTCTAACTGTTGCCCATGCCCTGGAAGATTTGACTACCAACCGGAGCTTTCGAAATGCCTTTCCTTTAAACGAGGCCCTGGAAGAACTATCATCCCAGAGCGGCTCCAAGTACGACCCCGAGGTCGTAGCGGCCTGCCTGAGATTATTTCGGGAGAAAGGGTACCATTTGAATTGACCGAACAAATTTCTACCCTCCTGTCATCAAAGTCAAGTTCGACCCGGAATCATAAATACGGATTGACAAACGGTTTTGTTCGGACTATAATCCGAACGAAGTAGATATAGTTCGGAGGATAGCCGTGTTTGAAAACGTGATTGTGGATGAGAACCAGCACTGGGATGGCGCACCCTATGACGGCGGAGTGCCGAGGAGCATCCTTGAAGAGATCAAAAAAAACTTCGCCCTGCCCCATATTCTTTCCATCGTCGGCGTAAGACGCTGCGGAAAAAGCACCCTGATCCGGCAGATCATCAACTATCTGATCGGGGAGAAAAAAATTGCCCCGAAGAATATCCTTTTCCTCAATCTCGAACACCCCGGCTTCAGCCGTTACAAGGGGGACGCGGCCTATCTGGAGCGGATTTACGAAGACTACCTGAAACTGGCGGCGCCGGAAGGGATGGTCTATTGTTTTCTGGATGAGGTCCATTTTTTTAACGAGTGGCAGGTGTTTGTAAAGGCCCACTATGAACAAAAAAAGACCAAGTTCATCGTCACGGGATCGAACTCGAGGCTGCTCTCCTCCGAATTTATAACGCTCCTCTCGGGCAGGACCATCCCCGCGGAGGTCTATCCCTTCTCCTTCACTGAATTCCTGAGGGCTCGGGGGATGGATGATCCGGACCCCGTGTCTCTGGCCAAGAACCGCCATAAGATCAGAAACCTTATGGACGATTACCTGCAATTCGGTGGATTTCCGGAGACCGCCTTTTTGAAGCAACCGGAAACGATCAGGGAAATCCACGCCATGTACGCCCGGAGCATTCTCTATCAGGATGTCGCCGCCCGGTTCGGCGTCAAAAAACCCGCCGACCTCGAAAATCTGTTTTACTACCTGGCCGCCAACGCCTCTTCCCTCTATACGTTCAACAGTCTCGCCAAGCTTACGAATCTCAGCGACAAGACAATCAAGGAATATCTGTCCTGCTTTGCGGACGTCTATCTTCTCTTTACCGTGAACGCCTTTTCCCGTTCGGTGAAACAGCAGATCAAAAGCCCCAAGAAGATCTATGCCATCGATTCGGGCCTCGCCGGATCCGTGTCATTCAGATTCTCCGATGATACCGGCCGGTATCTTGAGAACGCCGTCTTTCTGGAATTGAGACGGCGGGGCAAGGAACTGTTTTACTATCGAACCGGAAACGGTCATGAAGTGGATTTTATTTGCCGAGCGGGCCGAAAGGTCACCGATCTGATACAGGTGGCCAGGGAACTGCGAGACGAAAAGACCAGGAGCCGGGAACTGAGGGCGTTGTTCAGGGCGATGGATGAGACCGGCCTGAAGAATGGCACCATCGTCACCTATGAAGACGAGGAAGAGATAAGGGAAAATTCAAAAACAGCCGCAATAATTCCGGCGTATAAGTTTTTCAGTGGCTAAACAGGAGCGGGAGAGGCTGGATACTGGATACTGGATACTTGATACTGGATGCTTGATACTGGATACTGGATGAATAAAGGCAGTGAATGGTGAACTCCGTAACCGT
>JAZDOU010000212.1:0-4540 GCA_043798385.1 Pseudomonadota bacterium | reverse complement strand
GTTGTCCATCCGCAAGCCATAAGCTTCTTTGCCGGGCCAAAATAAGAAAAATATCGAAAGCAGGCCTACACCAGTGCAGGAAACAGGCTTTAGTGTAATCCCACCCTCGAATCCAACTTTGCTTTTGGGCCGGGTTAGAACCCCATAATACCTTTTGGACAACTCCTAAAACAAGACCCTCCTATGACCATATTCCCAAGCTTGAGAGAAAAATTTCAAATATCTTTGGTTAGTTTTATTGTTATAATAATAAACATTGCAAAGTCTTTTGACAATCCTTCTTTTTCAATCTAAACTCTTGAGCTTATGAATCGCAAAACGCTTACCCTGGTTGCCGGTTCCCTAACCCTTTTTCTGACCCTGTTGTTCGTCTCCTTTCAAGAAGAACACCTTCCCTGGAAAACTATTCAAAAACAGGCCTTTCCCCAACCTGAAATCAAAGAACTGGTCCTTTTTAATGGAAAAGTTCGGGAACGCTGCCTGACCTGCCATTTTGGTATTGAAGAGATCTCCCCCTCCCATCCTGTCCAGACCTTTGGGTGTACCATTTGTCATGGAGGCAATGGACTGGCCCTGGACCAAAAGACGGCCCACCAGAATCTCCTTGGCGGACGAAACCCGTCTGATTTTCGGGTCGTCCATCTGACCTGCGGCCGCCGGGCCCCTGACGGGACCCTCTGCCATGCCGGACATGGTGAAATAGAAAAGAACCCGGCCGAAACAGCACCCAAAAGCCTTATGGCCACCATGGCCGGGGTGATTGCCGGATTACGATATACCTGGGGGGCCCAGGATACCCCCGAGGTCCTCTATGCTTCGCTGGGGATTAAAGGTCCCAACAAAATCCTTAGACCCATTCCGGTGTTTACTAACCAGGGTCTGCCCCGGGATCAAGGGAAAAAAATAAAACCACTGGATGAATTGGGCAATCCCTTATCCATCTCCGGTCATTATGCCGACGATCATTGGCGGAAGTTTTGTTCCCGCTGTCACCTCTATAACCAACGGCCTTCCGGTCCGAGTGCCCACGGCGGAGGCTGTTCTTCCTGTCATGTGATGCGAAACGAGGCCGGCCGGTATCAGGGAAAGGATCTAACCCTATCACCAACCCGGGAAGGTTATGGCCAAGAGCATCGCCTGACCACGGCTATCCCTACCAGCCAGTGCCTGCGCTGTCATAATCGCAGCGGCAGGATCGGGCTGACCTTCACCGGACTCATGGAGTCCGATCAATACGGCACCCCTTATCAAAAAGGCAACCTGAATCCCACCCGGCTCAGCAATGATCGCTTCGTTTTGCATCTGACCTCGGATATTCATTTTGAAAAAGGCCTGCACTGTATCGACTGTCATACCGCCAGGGAGATCATGGGAGACGGTCAAATCTATTCCCGCATGTTCCAGCAGGTGGAGATTCGCTGCCGGGATTGCCATGGAACGGAACAGGAATTTCCCCGACCCTATCGCCTCCGTTCGGAAAAAGATCCGGCCCTGTGGGCCTCGGCCTATATGAAAGGTCCGCCGCTGAAAGTCGGTGATGAACTCCTGTCCACCTCTCGTGGCCATTATCTGATCAATGTGCGCCGGGAACCTCAAGGCTGGTTTCTCTATGGCAAGGTGGATGGAAAACGCCATCCCCTGAAAGTCATCACCAAACACCCCCCTCACAGCCTGCCGGGACATTCCTCTCAGCGCCTGGAGTGTTTTTCCTGCCATTCCCGCTGGACCCCCCAATGCTACGGCTGTCATGACTATCGTAAAAATGGGGAGAGGCAATTAGACTCCATGACCGGAGTGGCCTCGCCGGGACGCTGGCAGGAGACCCGGGATTATTACCGCTTCGAAGATCCGCCCCTGGGGATCAACCACCGCAATAAGGTTTCACCTTTCATACCGGGCTGTCAGGTGCTGATGACTGTCCTGGGCTCCGATAATCAACCCCTTCCCGGATGGGATCGGGCCGTTCACCGGAGGGCTGATTTCTCCGGAATCGTCTCCGGCCCCATCAACCCCCATTCCACTCGCAAGGAAGTCCGTTCCTGTCCGGAGTGCCACAACAATCCCAAGGTCCTGGGACTGGGCAGCGGGATTTTATTCCCGGGTGCCTCCTGGAAAGGAAACAAGCACCTGTCCCCTTTTAGCGGAGAGAAGGCCTTTCCGTATTCCTGGGAATCCTTGGCCACCGCCGACGGGCACCCCTTGCAATCCACCTCTCGCCCGGGTGCCCGACCCTTCAATCAAAAGGAGCTAATCAAGATATGGCGCGTGACCCCCTGTCTGCCCTGTCATGATTCCTATCAAGACCCCATTTATCAGGACCTCAAGAAAAGCTGTCTCCTGGATAGAGGCCCGAGGCATAAAGAGATAGTTTCTCAGTTTCTGAAAGGGTTGCCCTCGAGGTACCCTAAATGATTAAATGGACCCTGCTCTTTTTTTTGATCCCCGGATTCTTTTTTTTGGCCTCGTATCAGCCTATCTCAGCCAAACAGGGCTGCCTTTCCTGTCATCAGGGGATTGAATCCCCGGGGCCTGACCACCGCTTTCCCTGCGAGCGATGCCATGCCGGAAACGCTCAGGCCCAATCCCGGGAAAAGGCCCATCAGGGACTGATTGCCAATCCCTCCTCTTTAGAGCAGGCGCCCAACCGATGTCTGCCCTGCCATCAAAAACAAATTAACAGGGTTCGACGATCTCTTATGGCCACCTCGGCCGGTGAAATCAATCAGACCCGCTATTTGTGGGGGGCCCAGGATGACCCCTCCGTAAACTACCTGAACCGCCAGACCGATCATTATCCGGCCCTGCCCCGTTTTTCGGAAAGCGGCCAATTAGTCGATGATTTGCTTAGACGTCGCTGCCTGCGCTGTCATCTTCATACCACCGGAAGTCAAAGATACGGTGAATGGCGGGCCGAGGGGTGTGCCGCCTGTCATCTGCCCTATGCCCCTGATGGTCTCAGTCCAACCAGGGACCAGGCCATCAGGCCGATCATCGATCAATCCCGAAAAGACCCCAGGACCCAAAAACGCGGCTATCCCTTGAGGCACCAATTCACCAAAGCAATTCCTACCCAACAATGTCTGACCTGCCACAACGGACATCGAGTCGGTATGGATTATGTCGGACTGGCTGAGAGAGATTACGAACAGAGCTACCGTTTCTTTTCCAAAGACGGGGAACAGCCCTCCCTGATCTATGGTTTTGATCCCCGCCGACTGACCCCGGATATCCACTTTGAAAAAGGCCTGATCTGCATCGACTGCCACAGTTCCAGGGAAATCATGGGTGATGGACGGATCTACCGCCATTCCCTGGAACAGGTGACGATTCGCTGTCAGGATTGCCATGGGACGCCGCAACAAGGACCTCGAACAACCAAAATAATCGCCCGACCCCGGGCCTCCCAGACTTCAACTGCCCCAATAGAGGTCCTGGTGGATTCCAAAGGGAATCCTCTTAAAAATCTGCGTAAAGAAACCAAAGGAATTTTCCTCTACTCCAAATCGACCGGGGTGAAACATCTGGTGCCCCAATTAAGAAAAACACCCCCTTCCCTCTCCCATCGCATTCCGGAACATATCGAAAAAATGGAATGTCACAGTTGTCATGCCTTGTGGTCTTATCAGGATTTTGGCTTCCATCTGATGCGGGAAGATCAAGCCGACTACCAAAAATGGGCGCCATTGTGGCTTCAAAACGATCCCCAGGTCCAGAAGATTCTCCGGAAAAACCTGCCCCTGAAAAAAGAAGACCGGTCCCCGGCCCTCTCCCGTGATTATCTGGACGGATCAACCTATCGGGGAATCTGGTATTCCGGCTGGAGTTATCGGCGAGTGGAAGCGCCGATCTTCGGCATCAATCAAAGGGGGCTGAGCAGTGTTTTTCGACCCTTATCTCAATTTGTAGTCAGCCGGGTGGATCAACAAGGCCGGGTCTTGTTGGACAGCCGAATTATGAAGACCAGGGATGGAAAGCCCGGCCTGGGGTTTAATCCCTATGCCCCTCATACCATCCGCCGGGAGACCCTGCGCTGTGAAGGGTGTCACCTGAATCCCAGGGCCTTAGGGTTGGGAAACCGGATCAGCCCTGAGGATAACCGGGGAAGACTCCGGCTTTCTTCCCCTCTCACCCATCCTGAAAAAGACGGACTGAGTCACCCTTTTGAATGGGAAGCCCTGGTAACCGAAAAAGGGATTCCCTTGCAGACTCAGACCCGGAAAGGGGCCCGACCGTACAACCAAACCGAACTCAGAAAGTTAATGAAATCCTCCCGGGCCTATAAGGGGTATTATACTTTGGATTTTCAGGAAAAGGGGTTGTATTGATCCAACCTGCAGAACAAAGACGGTGTTTCGCGCTGGTAACGTGGAGCGTTATACCTTCCTGTAAGTCGTGCAAGTTCCTTTGTGAAAGATTTGAAGATATCAAACGCAAATCGTTGACGGACCCTCCTTATTTAATGGTCCCATTCCAGAGGAAAATTCCCCTATTTACTATTCTCAAAAACGTGTATAATGGGGTCCACTTAAAGGTCAGATCA
>JAZDOU010000211.1:0-7303 GCA_043798385.1 Pseudomonadota bacterium | reverse complement strand
ACGGCCTTTTTCAGTTCCTGATATTTCTCCTGGGTAACGATCTTGCTTTCCAGGAGAATGTCCAGGATCTTTTCATTGACCGACTTGGCCTGAGAAAATAACGGGGTTGTGAAGAGAAAACTGATGGCAGCCAGAAGGGTCAGCCATTTTTTAGTCGGTATCATAGAAAAAACCTCCTTGATTCTTTTTGTTTTAAGTGTTCCATCCCAACCCGGACCAGCCGGAACCAAAATTGGATATACGAAACGTGTTAAAACCCTTGGTTGGTCCGGGTCAACGGCTTGTTCTTTAATAAATTCTTTCCATTTTGCGTAGAATTTTATTCTTAAGTCACTAAGATCGAGAGTGCCTTTCTCCTTTCTCTTTATTTCACACTGAGGCAACTTTTCCGGATTCCAGCGATACAGGGAACCATCAGGCGCGGGGGAATTGCTCCATCTCCTTTCCGAAATGTGAATAAAATCATTTTTTTTAATACAAATTTTATGCCAAGCCTATCTTCTTCCCTGATCCGGCAGTCCCTCTCCGGTGAATCGATTACCGGGCCTTGAAGTGCCGGGTAAGTGATTAGAGACGGTCAAGTAAGGCACTAAGTTTTTTATGTTTTGGCCGAGATCGCGAACGGTCCTCTGGTCTGTTGCCGGGCCAAATTGATGAGGACTGACTTTTTCTAAGAGGGATTCGTCTTTCTGATTGCCGGGTCGCCAGAGAAGAAGTTGTCAGCAGTTTTTACATGTTGTAAAGAATCCAGGCTTTATGGGGGAGGGAGGGCTGGGAGCCGGACCGGTCTATTGGTCAAGAAGGATCGACTTTCCTGATCGAGGGGACCGCCAGGAGGAGTCCGCCAGCATTTTTTACAGGGTGTAAAGAATTTTAGCCTTCTCAGGGAAACCCGCAGCCTGAAATTTTCCTTTCGGCTTTCTTTCTTTGTGAAAAATTCAACAATTTCATCCCTATTAATAAAATCCGGCCCTGTCGTTTCCCTTGGTACAGAGCTTGCAAAAAAGTAAACCGTAAAAGAAAAGGAAGGAGGTGTAACAATAATTAATAATAACCTAATTTGGGGAATAGGTAGATTTCAATAAGGAAGAGTCAGCATAAAGTACGCTTAGGAGGAAAATTTTATGGCCAATGGATCAAAAGGACGAGGATTGTTCAAGTTTCTGTTCTGGACAGTGGTAGGGGCAGGTTTATTTATTTACGCCGGCTACTCCTATTCCTCAGGACAGATGGTATCTTGGTACTATTACCGTGCCGGTACGGATGGATATGCCATCAACGACAAGGCCTTTAAGGATGCCTCAAAGGAAAAGCCGGCCCTGTTGGAGATCGGTGTCTTTGAAAAGATCGAGGGCCTGCAGGCCGTTGCGGTCAAAAAGGGGGACCGGCTGCCGATTGGTGCCAACGGGATTATCAGCGCTGAAATCTTGAAAAAAGGAAAACGGGCTGCGGTGGAGGATAAGTTCATCAAGGTGATGGTGCCGGTGGAAATAAAGGAAGCCAAGGGTTTTAAATATAAGGATTCCTTCAAGCACAAAGGGGTCAAAACCAATCCCTGGTCCGGTGCCTGGAACGTCGGAATGATCATCGCCTTGGGCCTCACTCTGGGGTTGATTGCCGAGGGATTCACCGATATGTGCGGACTAAAACTTACCAAGATTGACCATTTTGAAGGCGCCCATTAAAGGAGGAAACTATGTTTGATTTTCTAATCGCAGGTATACAGGCCCCCATATTCTTGCTGGTCCTGACCGGGTTCACGGTGGGGATCGTGGGGGGATTCATCGGTGTCGGGGGGGGCTACATGGTTACCCCGGCCCTGATCGTTTTTGGTTTTCCCGGCTACATGGCCTCGGGGATAGATATGACTCATATCGCCGGCAAGTCCATCGTCGCTACAGTCAGGCACCGGCAGCTCGGTAACATCGACTGGGTCCTGGCTCTGGCCATGGTGGGTGGAACCATGCTGGGCGTTGAACAAGGGGTCCGGCTGATTACCTACACCAAAAAATTGGGACTTTCCGGGGTTATCCTTCTTTCGGCCTCGGTGGTGATCATGGTGGTGCTCTTCATCTATACCCAGCTCGAGACCCGCCAGTCTCAAAAAAAGATTCAACAGTTGACCGATGAGGGCAAGCATGTGGGCCGCGAGTTGACGGTCAGTAAAGGCCCCCACTTCTTTCAGAGTATCCCGCTGTTCCCCATTGTCCGCTGCCGGACGGCCAAGATCGTGGTCTCTATGTGGGTCATTGTGCTGGTCGGGATTGCAACGGGTGTCATGGCCGGATTTTTCGGTGTAGGAGGCGGCTTTATCCGGGTGCCTGCCCTGGTTTATATTGTCGGCGCATCCACCCACATTGCCGTGGGGACCGACCTTTTAGAGATAGCCGTCTCCGGCGGCTATGGGGCACTAAGACACTCCATGATGGGCAATGTGGATATGATGGCCGTCCTTTTCATGATCATCGGGGCCATGTTCGGGGCTCAATTCGGGAGTATCGCCACCTCCTATGTGCGCGGACCGGCTATCCGCTATATCCTTAGCTATTCGTTGATCCTGGCTACGGTCGGGGCCTTCCTGAGGCTGGCCTATATGCTTACCGGATCGAAGGTCGAGGTCCTTAATTTTTTTGCTGTGGTCTTCACCCTGGGAGAGATGCTGTTCCTGTGCAGCTTCATCATCTCGCTGGTCATCTTTTCCGTGCGCCATAAACATGGGAAGAAGGTCCCGGCCTGGGTACCCTCCCTGGTAGTGGCCGCTTAAAAACCGTTTGATAACAAGGAGGTTGAAAATGAGGTGGTTTATAGACTCTATGATTGGTTACTGGCTCTTGCTTTTAAGTATATCTTTGGGTGTGGCTGCGGTTATTTATGAAGTCTGGCTCCGCGGTTCTATGCATATGTAAGGAGGTGAAGGAATGAAACTTTTTCAGGTTGTCGCTAATATGGTTCTTTACGCGTTCTTTCTCTGGCTGCTTTATAAGTCGACTATTGTCGAATGGGACCCCTGGGATGCCTTTGTAGTGGTCTTTGTCCTGTTCGTGGCCGTGGTCACCACCTTGATGCCGTCTCTTCATGCCTCAAAGACTTCACCGGGACATTATCCTTATGAAGACTGAAGTCGAGACCATAAAGGCCAAGATCAGGCAGCTCTATCCCAAGCTTGAGCGGGGAGATCTGACGGAAAAGACCTTCCAGAAGGAGCTGATCGAGCGCACCTTGGATCTTTATCGGGTGATCCTCAAAGGTCGGATGGCCAAGGGGGAATTCATCCTCAAAGAGCATCATGTGGTAAGGGCCCATTTTAAATTGACCCAATCGGTTTTGAGGGAACCGGAACAGGAGGCCATCAGTCTTTTTACCACCGATCGCCGTTTGTTCCGTATCCAATCCGTCTTGCTGCCAAAGCGGCCGCCCACGGCCGATGAGCAGGACAAGACGGTCATTGAGGAAATTCCCTTAACTAAAATCCTCTCCCTCAAGCCCCGACGTCAGATAAGATGGGGGGAGGCCGGTGTGGGAGCGGTCATGGGGGTCTTGGCTTTTATCTTCGCTTCCTGGCTCTCCCTGACCGGTCCCTTTCTGATTGGATTGGGAGCGGCCGGGATCTTGCACGGTCTGCTTCTGCCTACCAGATGGATAGAAATTATTACTAATGGGTCTGGTCCTCCCCCGGAACCGATACCGATCTATGCCCTTCGAAAACGAAGTGCCCGCGATCTGGTCCAATTTCTCCAGGTCAGAAAGGGAACCCGGTGAAAGGGAAAAAGGTTCTTCTGGTCGATGATGAGGTGGATTTCACCGCCAGTTTGCGCAAGGTACTCAGCCGTCGGGGGTTTGAGGTTGAAACGGCCTCCGACGGACTGACCGCCCTGGCGCGGATTGCCAAAGAGCCCTTTGATGCTATTGTGTTAGATGTCAAGATGCCGGGAATGGATGGCATCCAGGTCCTAAGTGAGATCAAGCGGATGGCCTTGGATACCCGGGTCATCCTGCTCACCGGGCACCTCTCCTTAACGGATGAGGAAAAGGGTTTAAAGGAAGGGGCCTTCGCTTATCTCTTTAAACCTTTTCCTATCTTAAAGCTGGTCAGCCTGATAGAGGCTGCCGCGGTCGGGGATAAAGAATAAAGGCACTATTTTTTGACCCCTCAAGTCTTTTCTGATAGGTTAAATGCATGTCAGAAACTTCATCTAATACCCCATCCAACCACCAACCGCCTCGTCTGAATCAGATGATTCACACATCCTGGCGGGGTTTCCTCCTTTTCCTGGAAGTGATCGGCCTGCGCCGGGTTGAAGAGGACATCGATCAAGCGGCGCAAGTAGCCCGCTTAAAACTCAATCATGCTGAATTCCGTAAGCTCCTTTCAGCCAATAACAGTTTTCTGGAGACCATGACTGAACTGGAACATAAAGGCCTGAACAAGGAGTTTGTCGATCTTCCCACTATCAAACGAAAGGCCTTGCGGGCCATTGCCGACATTCACACCATGGTGGAGACCTTAATTGTCATCTCCCATGACCGCTACACGGTTCTGCGAGAGGTCTTGGAGGGAATTGCCACAGACTTAACCCAGATTATTGAGGATTCCGACAAACCAACTTCCTTGGAATGGGTGATGGATTTATCGCAAATAGTCAGAAGTCATGGTGATCTGGCTGGAGGCAAGGGTGCCAATCTGGGAGAAATAGGCAACATCCTGGGGTTACCCATTCCGGAAGGCTTTGTGGTCACCACCGAGGGTTTCCGCCTTCTCATAGAGGAGGGAGGCCTCAGGTCCTGGATTCAGGATAAAGACATGGAGCTCCTGTCCACTCAAGATGTGGAGAGGGTGAGTCAGTCTCTGCAAGAACAGATATTGAAGGTACAGGTCCCGTCTTCATTGCAAGAGGCTATCCATAAGGCCTATGATCGCTTGACGGCCAGGATCGGGGTTAGGGTTCCCCTGGCGGTTCGATCCAGTGCCCTGGGTGAGGATAGTGATTTCTCTTTTGCCGGCCAATTCTTGACCCTGTTGAATATCGGCCCGGATAGACTCATTGAGGCCTATCTCCAGGTAGTGGCCAGTCTTTATTCCCCCGAGGCCATTCATTATCGGCTCCTGCATGGGATTCCAGGTCAATCAGCGGAGATGGCCGTGTTTTTTTTAGCCATGGTGGATGCTTCCGCCAGCGGAGTGGTTTTTTCTAAAGACCCCAGTCTCCCTGATTCCGGTCTGATCCTGATCCAGGTCATTCGTGGGCTGGGGGTACCTCTGGTCGAGGGGCGAATCTCTCCGGAAGTCATCACTCTCTCCCGGGGATTGGAGCCAAGCCGAATTACCCGGTTGCCCTCCCAACAAAAGGCCCGTCTGATCCTTTCTCCGGAGTCGGGGCTTCGGGAAGAACCGGTCAGCCCGGATGAATCTCAGGAGTCCTGTCTGACCGATGAAGAAGTGATCCGGCTTGGCCAATGGGCCCTTTTATTGGAAGACCATTTTGGAGCCCCCCAGGATATTGAGTGGGCCATGGATGCGGAAGGAAAATTAATCCTCCTCCAGTCGCGGCCGTTACGGCTGCTCGGCCGCACCGGTCAGGCCGGCCAACCCGTGCCGGGTTATGAGCTGCTCTTAAACGGTGGGGAAGTGGCCTGCCCGGGGGTGGCCAGTGGTCCGGCCATCCACATGACTGAAAACGATGATCTCAATGCCTTCCCGAAGGGGGGGGTTCTGATTACCAGGCGGTCTTCCCCCCGTTTTGTCCGTCTGATGGACAAGGCCGGGGCTATTGTCACCGACTTTGGAAGCACGACCGGACATATGGCCTCTTTAGCCCGGGAATTCCGGGTCCCGGCCTTGCTCAATACCAAACTGGCCACCCAGAAGATCCCTCCCGGGAGGATCGTTACGGTTGATGCCACCAGCGGCTTGGTCTATGGCGGGGAAGTTCCGCTGCCGGAAGGGAATCCTTTGCCGGGGTTCAGGGAAGAGGGTCCAAAAAAAGAGGAGAGGGCCTTCCTGCCGGAACACCAGCTTTTAAAAAGGGTCATCCAATTGGTCCAGCCGCTCAACCTGATGGACCCTCAATCCAATACCTTTCGGGCTGATCAGTGCCGGACCCTCCATGATCTGGCCCGTTTTATACATGAAAAGTCCTACCAGGAGATGTTCTTGATGGGAGAGCGGGTAGGGGATCTCCGGGCCTCCAGCACTCTCCTGGATGTCTTTCTGCCGATCGATCTCTACCTGATCGACCTGGGAGGGGGACTTAAGGGTGTTCCCAAGAAAGGTAAAATCAAACCCTCTCAAGTCACCTCGACCCCCTTATTGGCCCTTCTGGATGGCATGTTGCACGAAAAGATCCCCCGTTATGGTGCGAAATCCATGGATTTCAGCGGGTTCTTTTCGATCATGATGCGTCATGCCGTAAACAGTCCGGAAGGGGACCGGTCTTTTCAAGACCCCTGCTATGCCCTCATTTCCGACAACTATCTTAATTATACTGCCAGGGTAGGTTATCACTTCAGTGTTGTGGATACTTACTGCAGCAGCTCCCTTAATAAGAATTATATCAGCCTGACCTTCCGAGGCGGGGCGGCCGATTTTGTCCGCAGGACGCGGAGGGCCAGGGCCATTGCAGGCATCCTTAGAGAATATGGCTTTTATGTGGGGTTAACGCACGATGTAGTCAACGCCCGGCTGGGCAAAACAACCCGAGAAGAGATCATTGCTCATTTAAAGATAATAGGCAGTCTTTTTCAGTTTTTTCGTCAAATGGATGTCGCCATGGTCAGCGAGGAGTCGGTGGAACAATTCAAGGGGGCGTTTCTACGAGGAGAATATGACTTCGGACAAAACGTTTAATGCGAAAATAACGTTCGTCGTTCGTCGAAAGTCATTTTCATCCTTCGTGGCGCCCCAAGGGGCATGAAAGCTTAATAACCATTTGCCACTGGTTACTGGTCACTTTATTTGTCAGCCACCTCTCGGGCAATGGCCTTTAGCTCGCAGGCATTCTCGATGGCCGAGACCAGGGTCTCGGCCGGGCAGGGTTTAAGCAACACTTCGGCCGCACCTTTATTCATAACCTGGGTCACCCGGCCAATATCGATATGGCCGGTCAGGAGGATCACCGGGGTAAAAAGATCTCGGACTCGGATCTCTTCCAGGGTGGCCAGACCGTCCATTCCAGGCATCCGAAGATCCAGGACGATGACATCCACCTCGGCAGTCGTCAGGAGTTCCAGGGCCGCCAGCCCATCATGGGCTGCCAGCACCTCCATGCCCCTTTTCTTTAAGACCTTGGTTAAGGATTCGACGAAA